>JAGLXK010000246.1 GCA_023132955.1 Candidatus Heimdallarchaeota archaeon | reverse complement strand
ATAATGAGGACGTCTTTTAGGCATAATACTCAAACCTATGAAACTTCTATTTTTCCAGCTAATCCTCTTCCTATAGCGACACGAGTCCCTTTTACTTCTACAATTACTGGACCTATATCATTTTTAACTATTCGGATTTTTTCTCCTTCATGAATTCCAAGATCAGCTAAGAAACGAATAGCTTTGAATCCCGCTTTGATGGCTTTGACAGTCATTACAGCATTTTCGGACATATTAATCAAGGAATCATTTTGCGACAATGCAATACCTCATTTTTTCGAAAGAAAATTTTTGGACGTGTCCAAAATTTCAAGTTAGTGATTTTTCTGTGAAAGGATTTTATAAAACTATCGTTTGAGACTGTAAATTTTGGATGTAGAAAAGTTTTATCCAAATCTAATGAAAAACAGAAGAAAACGAAAAGAGGAAATTAAAAGATAGGATTCGCAAGAGGATGAAGATCAATTGAACCAGCAGTACCATCTATAATGTAGGTTGAATTTGTCCCCAAATCAGACCAGAAATTACCACTAGTTGTTACTATATTGTACCAACTATTCGAATTTCCATTATCGATTGCTTGAGTTCCTCCTCCTACATTATTATCTATGAAATCATTAGAATATACAGATATATCAGTAGCTGTAGTACTTAGAACAATACTATAATCACGACCTAAACTGAATTGATTATTATTAATTGTACAATTTGTTGTTTCTATGATTCGAATAGCAACTGTAGTGTTAATAAAAATATTACCTTGAATTATGCCTGTTCCTTGAGTTACATTTTCAAGAAGAATACCAACAACATTAGTGTTAGATATATTACAACCGCTAATATTGAAGTATTTGGAGGTGTTTTTGATCACAATACCTTTATCTACACCTGTATCGAGAGTTAGACCTTCTATAATGTATGGATTAAGAGCAGTGCCTTCACCAGCTAAATCATATTTAGCGAAATCTTCATCTGATTCTATTAATATGTTAGTTATTGGTACTTCTGGAGAACCTCGAAAACTAAGTAGCATAATTATAACAAAGGCCCCAATTAATATTACACCATAAAAAACTTTGACGAAGTTCAAATTTTTGAAATCAATTTTAAATCTCTTACTCATACATCTCACATCTCATTTTTAATGAAGTAAACGCGTCAGTTTACTGAAATTAAGAATTGAAGTACCTCTTAAAAACATATCTAGTTTGGTTAAGTAAATTTATCTTGGTTTTGACAAATTTTTATTATGTTGCTATTTAAACAAAAGCTGAACGACAAACCTAGTTAATGTATGTAATTGCTTATCTTGTAATTTCTCTGTTTTCAATAGCTTATTTACATATGACCGATGATGAAAATCAAAAGTAAAATTGAAAATACTAATGTTACAACCGTTATTACTACTCCTGCAATAATTACTAATAGAACAAAAACCATGAAATCTGTTTTCTTTTTAGTTCTTTTTAAGTAAATTGCTATGATAGTAATTACTAATGTAAAAAAGAAACCTAATGGGGTGAGTATGAATATCAAGTTACGACTTGTGTAGTTTGATACAAGTGCAGATATATCAACTCCTAATGCTATAGCAACTATGATTAAGAATCCAATTTTGCTAGAAGGTTTAATTTCTAGTTTCTCCTTTTGTTCTTCTTCAGTTGTCACAATGTTAAAATGTCTTTTAATACTATTAAGTCTTGTTTTATTTGTTGTTTTTCTGATTTTAGAAATTTAGTGAATGAAGTTTCCATGTAAGTGAAGAAAAAGAAGCTCGAATTGAATTGGATTTTACACAAATTTCTTTTCTTTATCTGTTGCCTTACATCTTTTTTAGACTACCTTCTCATAAACTATCTTTTCAGATAGGG
>JAGLXK010000245.1 GCA_023132955.1 Candidatus Heimdallarchaeota archaeon | reverse complement strand
AAACAATTGAAATTACTTTCACCAAAACTTATTGTAACCATTGGTTCAATAGCCTTGAGGTTTTTCATCCCCTCTGCTGCAGTAACTAAGTATGTAGGAAAATCTTATGACACTGATTTTGGGATAAAGTTGTATGTAACATATCATCCTGCATACATTTTACGGAACTATAACTTGATGGATCTTTATAATGAGCATTTCGAAGGTATTAAGAGTTTATACCTAAATCTCTTAAATCAAAATGAAATAACTTCTGATAACAAGAGATCAACCAAAGGACAAGGAGAACAGAAATCTTTGACAGATTTTCTGTAAACTTGTAAAAGCTTCATAATGATGATTCTTTCTATAAGAGAATAATTTATAATTAGAATTGAGACCGATTAAATGATGAAGAAAAAGTCTAAGCTGTTTGGTACAGCTGGAATAAGAGGTCATTTTGGTACTAAGGTTACAGCTGAACTCACAATTCAAGTTAGTCAAGCAGTTGCACAACTCTATTCTTCTGAGGGAATTCTTATTGGTCACGACGCAAGAACTTCATCTGAAGCCTTAAGTCAATTTGCCTCTGCATCACTCTCATTATCAGGAGTTAGAGTTTACAAAATTGGTTTGTGCACATTTCCAGTTATCGCCAATCTAACTTTGAATTCTAAACATTCCGTTGCTGTTTATATTACTGCTTCTCATAATCCACCAACAGACAATGGAATTAAGGTACTAAGAAATGGGAGAGAATTTACACTCCAAGAGCAAAATAATATCGAAGACCTAATTATAGAAAGAGATGAAAATACAAAACTCATTCATCATGAAGCCTGGGACAATATTGAACCACAATTAGAGGTTCTAGATGCAAACAATCAATATTTCAAAAGGATAACAGAAGCAGTTCAAATTAATGGAGAGGGAAGGAAGGTCATACTTGATTGCGCCAATGGTCCCATGTCAGAACTTGCACCGTTAATATTAACACATTATGGATTCCTACCAACAACAATTAATTCACATATAGATGGATCTTTTCCAGGAAGACTTGCAGAACCCAGTCCGGAAAATCTTACAACACTCATAGAACTTTGTAAGAAAGAAAATGTTCTAGGAGCAGCTTTTGATGGGGATGGGGACAGACTAGCTATCATTAACGAACAAGGAGAATTTGTTGAATTATCTAGAATAAATGCACTGTTGGCTACATATGCCATAAATGAAGGGGGACCTGGAAAGATTATAGTTAGTATAGATTCGTCAACTACAATTG
>JAGLXK010000244.1 GCA_023132955.1 Candidatus Heimdallarchaeota archaeon | reverse complement strand
TTTATAAACGAAAAAGAAGATAATTTCTTCTTTTTAACTACTTTTTTAAATTCTGAATTCTTCTAGTAAATGTGATAAGAAGTAAAATTGCTATTAGTTCAGAAGATTATTACTCTTGTGAATTAACAAAGAAAATTCCTGTTAGAGTGTCGATTCTCGCAATCAATGGTGCAGAAGGATTAGGCTTTTATGAGGCGGTAGATAATAGAAATGAATCATTAGAAAAATACGTTGAACAAATGAGAAAATCGATGCAGGTTGTTAATATAAAAATTACTCATAAGTCCCCATCTAGATATTGGACTAGAGTAACTCATAAACTAGATTTTCCCTCCATTCATGAAACCATTTTGGAAAGTGGAAGTATGACAATTCTTCCAATTGTTATTGAAAATGGAGTACAGTATCATACTATTCTTTCTCCTACACCTGATGCCTTTAGAAAACTATTGAAACAGCTCAAAGAGAGATTTTCCACAATCAATCTGAGGGCTCTTTCATCAAAACCTACTGATACGCTACAAGAGCTGTTAACAGATAAACAGTATGAAGCGATTGCACTTGCTTTTCAAAAGGGATACTATGAAATCCCTAGGAAATGTACTTTGGAGGAACTAGCTCCTATACTAGGCATAAAACGAGTGGCTTTACAAGAGAGAATAAGAAGAGCTGAACAAAGGATTGTGGAAAATCAGCTTGTTTACTCCTGAACAACAGTAAAAGTTTCGTCCTTTTTCGTTTTAAATAAAGGTAAAAGTAATCCAGAAATAGCTACTATAATTAATCCAATCCACTGGATTCCTGAAGGTCTCTCAGCGAGAAAAATCACCGCCAGTATTGTTATTTGAAACAACATAGTATTATTGATAATTGAGATTTCAACAGCTCTCAGTTTCTGCATAGCATGGTTCCAAAGTGTAAAAGCTAAAGCAGTATTTACAATGCTTAACCAGAGTATATATCCTACTGAGACGGGGGATAGCCTAGGTATTCCTTCTACAATAAGACCAGAAATTAGCAAAATCACAGATCCTATAAACATGCTAACTGAAGTGATAACAACTGAACTTACTTCTTTAGATTGGTTTATCGATCTTCCAATAATTGCCGAAAACGCATTTGCTAAAACCCCCACAATGACAATTATAAGGCCTAAAATTCTCAAATTAAGTGGAATTGAACCAGAAGAGTGTAAGAAAAGTTGCATATATCCTGAGACCATGTTAAATTGAGTACTGACTAATTCAGGACTTAAAAGAAAGTAAAGTAAAGCTCCTCCCAAAGCGACAATAACTAATAGAATTTGTACTACGTTTGACTTCTCCTTTAGTAGTGTGTTCGCAAAAAAGAGGACAATAATGGGAGTAAAACTAAGTAAGAGACTTACAGTGATAGCAGGAAGATACTGTAAACCAAGAAATTGCGCACCTTGAGTTATAGAATAAAAAATAACCCCATAAAATACTAATTTTGACCACCATCTCACGGACAGATTCTTAATTTCATGTCTATATTTTGAAAAAGAAAACACATAGATAAGAAGGATAGCTGATGCGATAATATATCTCATACCCGCAAAAATTAGGGGAGGAATCTCCTCAAGACCGAATTTTATTATTGGCCAAGATGATGACCATAGGAATGTAACAAAAAATGCTTGAAAGACTGTAAATCCCCGCTTATTTGTCAATTTAGATATTCGATGCATATTTTTTTACAACTATCCACAAACAATTAAGAGATTACAACTAAATTAAATTTTACCCGTCATAGGACGGGAATACAAAAAAGAATGAAAAAGATAAAAGAAAATCAAAGACCCAGTTTTAAAGAAAGAAAAAGAGATTAGGGGAGGAATTTGAGAGTTTCAAGAAAATCAATAACTCCAGGAGCACCTTTTTTGATTCCAAATACTCTAAAAGATTCGACAGTTTCCTTAATATTTTTAACACATAGAAGCAATTAGTACACATGTATAGTGATTATGTTTCTCGTCATAGTCTCCATAAGGTTGGTGTTGGTGGCTTATGCTATCATGATGGGAGAATTCTATTGATCAAATATAAATATGGAATCAATAAGGGAAAATGGAATTTACCTGGCGGTTATGTCGATTTAGGGGAAACACTTTCATCTGCAATTGAACGTGAAGTTCTAGAAGAAACTGGGGTGCACACACAAACTATTGATTTGATAGCGATACGACACATGAATGATGAGAAGAACGACAAGGGGTTAATTTCAGACGTGTACATTGTCTTCAATCTTCAATTTAAAGGAGGAGAACCTATAGCAGATAATGTAGAAATTACAGAAGCCGAATTTATTCCTTTTGAAGAAATTAAAAAACATGAACTATCAAGTTTAAGCAGATATATAATTGAATATAAAATAGGAAAAAAGGGGTTTCCTCTATTAAGTTATGTTCCTGACCTAGAAATTAAAAAGCAATTAAATGTCCATAATTACGAATTATATGGCTAATTTCTTTGTTTTTTTATTCCATTGTGTTATTATTTTTTACTAGAAATTTTTTCTTCTTCAAAGTTGTAAAAATCTATTCAGTTCGAATATTACAGAAGATAAGGCTTTTATTTAAGCTTAACAATCACATTATTACTAATGCAAGAAGACATAGAGGCGGTTCTGGAAAGGCAAACAGTCTTAGGTAAATTTCTCGATAGGTTAAACTATCGGACACTCCGCCACATATATACATTGATGAATAGAATGCTAACCTCTATTGATCGCTTTCTAAGTTCAAATGAAGATAGCATTTATACATTAAGAACAACCCTTTTGTCTTCAATGTCTATGCTTGCACGAACATTTTATCAAAGCTCATTAGTTGATTATCTTCGTTCAGGAGGAAGAACAGCTACAGAATTTGAAGAAGAGGTAGAAAGAGCTTATTTGAAAGGAATGAATGAACGTGAGATAATCATTCAGAAAATTGAAAATACGCTAGTTAGAGGAGGGGAGCTACTGGAATTAAAAGAGGTTATCAACAACACTTGGCAAGATATTTATTACAGGACTTCACCAGAATCCTCAGCGGAGGAAAATCTTCGAAATAACCTATCCTTAGTAATGGAGAAACAAGATGAATATATAACACTGCATAAATCAAATATAACAGGATTAGAAAGTCAAGAAGTACAAAAAGATTTGATAAAACAAATAACAGATTTATCATACCAGGCAATTGACCTTGGGGACAAAGCACAAATGACTTTGCATGAGTTGCTTGATATCTGCATATTGCCACTAGTATCAATCTATGATGATGAATCCTTGAGTGCAGAAAAAATCTTATCTCAGATTCAGATGCTTGAATCAAAATCTAAAGATGTTCTAAGTGAGGATGAAATAGGAAAGTTGTGTGATGTTCTTTCCTGGGGATTAGATGATATCAGCAGTTTTGATGATCTTATCAATCTAGGAAAAGAATTAAGAAATGAATATGCTGCTTTGCTTTCGGAATTTCTGGTATATTTGGTTGATATTGATCTGGGCATTCAAGAGCTTGAATCTTTTATTTTAGAGAGTTCAGAATAGCATATGCCAAAAAGAAGGATTTTTATTAAAATCGAAGAATCATATACTAATGACTTATAATTTGTTTCTAAATAGGGATTACTTAACTTTCTCTAGTGCACATTTTGTAATTGGAGAAAACTTCTATGAGCCACTTCATGGACATAATTATAAGATTTTAATTAATGTTTATGGAACACAGGGAAAAGATAACATGGTCATTGATTTCCATGACATTAAAAAAATCTTAAAGCCTTTTGTTGATTCTCTGGATCATTATGTTCTTGTTCCATCTAAAAATAAGTTTCTAGAAATTACAGAAAAAGATGGACAAGTGATAATCAAAATTCCTCACCTCGATAAAGAATATGAACTTCCTAAATCAGATGTTGTTTTACTCCCTATTGAAAACACAACTGTAGAAGAGATGAGCCATTATTTTGTTCAACTCTTAGCACAAAGTGATGAAAT
>JAGLXK010000243.1 GCA_023132955.1 Candidatus Heimdallarchaeota archaeon | reverse complement strand
AGATCAAAGCATTGTAGATGTAGAATGTATTTGGACGATTCCAGGTCTACTTAATGACTCTATTAACTCAATGACTAACATACAGGGGACAAATATATGGACTACCTCAATTACAACTTCCGACCTACCTGAAAACAAAAATGTTGTTGTTACGATTAGAGCAACCGATACAAATGGTGAAAAAGCAATCTTATACTCTGGTTTCTTCATAAATGATGGAAGTCCACCAGTTCTGTATGGAATCAAAGATTTAAGAAAACAAACGCTCTGCCATACGTCTGAACATACACTATATGTTTATGTCAATGATACCAGTGAAATTGATTATGTTCTAATTCACTTATGGATTGCAAATGGAACACAATATTATTCAAATTATACAATGATAAAAGGAGGGGGACAAATCTTTTATTATACAATTGATAACTCTCATTTCGACATCTCAGTTTCTACTTGGATAACCTACAGATTTGAAGCTAGAGACATTCATGGATATAGTATTCAATCTGATGATTTTACCTTTTATGTTGGAGACTTAACAGGTCCTGCTTTCAAAGATTTCTTCTCACCAGAAATCATAGGTTATCAAGGTAATCCAATTTTTAAAGTCAAGCTGGATGATGAGAATGGTTCTGGGATTCAATCAGTTTCACTTGTATTTAGTGATGATGGATGGATAACTAATTCATGTTTAACGCTAGATTATGATGATAACAACTGGTGGAAAGCAATTCTTCCAGAACTTAATTTATTAATTACAAGAGAATACTACTTCTCAGCTATTGATTGGTATAATAACCCATCTCAATCGTATATCTCCAATTATACATCTGAAGATATTTATCAACCAAAGTGTGTTTCATGGAAACTTAATGATGGGAATCCAATCAATGATACAGTGTCTACAATTCACATAGAAGTTTGGTTAGAAGATCCAAATGGTTTTAAAACATCTAATGTAAATTTCACTTTTAACTCATTGAAGGAAAATCAAAACTTTAATTATACCTTGGAACATGTTTCGGCTAATTATTTTCATTTATACATAAACTACAATTGGATAGGTCACGATTTCATAAGCTATAGGTTTGAAACAGAAGATCTAATTGGTAATATAGGTCAATCAAATATATATTCATTTACTGTTTCAGATACACTAGAACCGAATATTGATCCAAATATCGCTTATTCAGGAGGGGCATGGAAAAATGATCAATCTGATGATGAAGATCCAAACAACATTTATGCAGATGCATGGTTACTAGATTTTCAACAGTCATTTGTAATAACTACAACAGTTGAAGACGATACTCTAACAGAAGTTCGTTTGTATTATGGCACAAGTGAATCCAGTTTCTCTTCATATGTGGTAATGAATGATGTGGGTAGTAACCAATTTGAGGGAATAATCTCTTCCAGCATTCTAACAACCATATATACTTCCTCATCAACTCCTGCATTCACATATGAACTCCTTTTTTTGAAAATATGGGCAGAAGATAATGCTAGTCATGTAGAAGAATTTTATTTCTGGGATGATGATAATATTTGTTTCGAGCTTTATGATTTCACATCACCAATCCTTTCAAATTTTATCATCCCTAGTACATCTGATACAGGAACTTATCCTCTTTTCAAAGTTGATGCAGAAGATTATAAAGCGATTGCAGACGCCCATATTCGATTTAGATATAGTGACACAACAACATCTTGGTATGACATGACACTAGAATCTGGGGATTATTTCGATGGAACATGGAAATACAATAGCTGGCAAGTTCCTACTAATTTCGATGGGGTCGTTTATGTTGACTTTGAATTTACTGACAGGGACGGTAAGTTCTATATTACATACTGGCAATGCACAGATACAGATAAACAAACTACCACAAATTCTGATTACAATTTCACAGCTAGGGATGCGACTGCTCCAACAATTCTAGACCATTATGTATCTCCTAATGAACCCGAGTATAATGAGCAATTTCGTTTTTATGTAGAAGTAACAGATTCTTTGACAGGTTTAGACAATGTTTGGATTGAATGGTGGAAAGATGATGTCAAACAAAACAATTTATCTCTTTCATTGTACTTAGAAGATATATTTAGGAGCGATTTATTAGGAACATATGAGTACAATACTAAAATTCAGTATATAGCTCATGCAATAGATAATAGAGGAAATGAAGCTTATACTTCTCAACTTACTTTTCACATCGAAGATACTGTAGATCCTATTATATCTAATGTTTACCATACCCCAAATCCTATCACAGAAACTAATAATTATGTTACAGTTTATGCAACTGTCACTGACGCTGGAGCGGGTGTAGATTATGTTACTGTTAAATGGTACAAAAACGGATATTATCAATATAATCAACAGATGAATTACATTGGTAACAATCAATGGTCATATGATATTTACGTT
>JAGLXK010000242.1 GCA_023132955.1 Candidatus Heimdallarchaeota archaeon | reverse complement strand
CCTCTCCCATCATCTAGAACGGATATCCCTCCTTCTCGATGAAGAACAATTTGTATATTTTTACAATAGCCAGCCATATATTCATCAACAGAATTATCTACGACCTCCCAAACAAGATGATGCAACCCTTCCTCACCTGTAGTTCCAATATACATTGCCGGTCTTTTTCTTATTCCTTCAGTCCCTTCCAGAACCTTGATTGTATCAACATCATATGTAGATTTATTGCCTGAATTTGTCTTTGATTCTTCATTCATAACTATCACTAATTGTTGATGGTTTTTTTATCCGAAAATGGATACCAGATTTCTGCCGTTTTATGATTATTGTCGGGTTTTTCTCCGAAAATAATCTACTACTAAAAAATAAATTTTATCATTTAAAAATACATTGGTTTGCACTACTAAAAAGGCACAAGGCATCAAGAAAAGGCTAATTTAAAGCGTTCAACCAGACCGAAACCTAATTTAACAAACAGCTATATATTCTTTTAGACAACTACTCTAGTTCCCACCTCACCTTTTATGGCTGAAATTGCGTTTTCTGGATTGGTAATTATGGCAATTCCTTGGGTTTCTTTTACAAAACTTATACAAGTTTCAACTTTTGAACCCATACTTCCTTTTATGAAGTGTCTATCTTGATGATATTGCATTGCCAAAGCGAGGCTTACCTCACCGAGAGCTTCTGAGTTTTTGCTTGTAGAACAAAGAACAATAAAGCGTTTAATTTTCTATTTGGGGGAAGATCTTTCAATTTTTCCCTTTAAGGAACTTCTGGAATTGCTAATTACGTTGACACAGACTCTCTCCCCTATATTTCCACCTAAAAGAATTATTGGTCGATAGAAAACGTTTCTAGCGAACATGTTTCCTTTATGAGTTTCTTTTAGAATTATAGCATTACCTTTCCATCCAATCCATTCTTTGTTTCTTACGTTTTGGATGGCATGTACTTTTTCAGCGATGAATTTGCTTCTTTGCTTTTTTATATCTGGTGGAATTTTATTAGCAAAATTTACAGATGCTGCAAAGGGTCTGTCACCATATTTTGAAACATTAACAATATCAAAACAGTTTTTCTCCAAGCAATTTACAGTGAGTTCAAAATCGTAGTTTGTTTCACCAGGAAAACCTACAATGACATCAGTGGATAAAGTCATCTTAGGAAAACGAGATCTTATCTTCTTGATTAAATTGTTGAAACTTTCAATATCATAATCCCTTTTCATCAAATCTAGTATCCGGTCTGATCCACTTTGAACAGGCAAGTGAAGGAAGCGATAAATTCGTTCATCTTTTTCCATCAAATCAAGTAAAGGATCCATTATTTCTACTGCGTATTTAGGATTCATCATCCCAATTCGTATTTGAAAATCTCCGTCTATTTCTAGCATTTTAGAAAGGAGTTCAACAAGATTAACGCCGTTATCCTTACCATAAGTAGCAGTATCCTGTGCTGTAACATACAGTTCTCGAGCACCTTTTTCAACTGCTTTTTTGGAATATTCAAATACATCCTTCATTGGATAACTCTGTAACCAACCTCTAGCATATTTTACCGTGCAATAAGTGCAACTACCTAAACATCCTTGAGCAATTGGTACGATAGAAGTTAATGGTCGATCTTCCAAGAAAACAGGAATATCGGGTAATCTTGCCATTTTATAGGTTTCCCCATTTGTCAGCTGTAGAGGAACATACTTGAGGATTGATTTTCCAATATTAGGCGGGGTCAAAATGGCATCGGGACATGCTTTCTTAATTCGATCCGGATTTATCTTAGGAAGACAGCCTGTCACTATGATATCGGCATCAGTCATACTGCATTCGTAAATATATTGGATGACTTTATCTTCAGTAGGGGTTTTTACTGCACAAGAATTTATTATTATGACATCTGCTGAATATTTGCTATCAACTTCTTGGCCATTAGAAGAAAGAAGAATCTGTCGAATATTCGCCCCCTCTCCCTGATTTTGTGTGCAGCCAAAGTTCTTGAGGTAGAACTGAAATTTCAAGCCATCACCCATTGAACAAATTTTCACTATTCACTTAAAAAAGGCTATGTTTGTTGAGAAAAAGTATACAGAACAAATCAAAAAATAACATCAAGGATGATGATCATTCGTATTGGAATTTAACTGAAAAAACGATTGCAATAGAAAGATTTTTGGATAGAAAAATTTACAGCTAACAAAATATGAGTGAAATCTATGAGTCAATTCGTCCCCACCCCACCAATACTTCTCTATATAGTCGATATAATTAATGGCAAAGTAGCAAAAGAGGGGGAAGATAAATTTTCAAGATGGATGTTAACATCAGCTAATGGAGAGAAGGTTTACAAGGTTAGAGTCACTGGAACTGTTGTAAACAAATACTTTAGCCCTGCTAGTGAGGACAAAAAAGCTTTTGCTTCCGTTTCAATTGATGACGGTACTGAAGTCATTCGCGTAAAGGGATGGGAAGATGACGCAACGATTCTTAATGATGTTCTGGAAGAAAGTGATGAAGCGGAAATCATCGGAAGGCCAAGAGTAAGTGAAGATGAAATCTATCTATTCCCAGAAACTGTTCTAAAAAATGAAGATTATAATAAAGAATTGTACCTGAGAACCAAGAAAATAAAAAGATATGCAAAGAAGAATTTTATAATCTCCTCAGAACAAGCAATGGAAACAGAAAATTTTCAAAAGGAGAAGAAAATTATATTTGATATTATTTTGAATTCCGAAAATGGTATAGATTTAGAAAAATTGATAGATCAAACAAAACTAGCAAAATCTACAATAGAAGCAGTTATTCATGATCTTCTTAATAATGGAGATATTTATGAACCAAGTGCATTGAAATTTAAGAAAATATAAACTATCATTTACTCATCTAAGAAATGAGTATTTAATAATTGAATTAACTTTTCTTTTAAATCAAGTCCTTCGATAGAAGAAGCTAATTCTTCGATTTCATCTGCTAATTCGTTTAAACTAAGGATATATCTTAACCATAGACCAAGATCGCTAGAAATCGAACTATCACTTTCTACGCGGTAAGAGTGAAATTCTATTGAAAAGTAAGGGATGAAGGGAAGAATTTCTGCCAACTCTTGAAGTGATTGGGCCATTCCATAGATTTTCTCTGGTGAGTTGGGGTCTCTGAAAATAAAAGGTGGACTAATGGGCCTAGCGGATTGGTTATTTTTTCCATTAATCTGTGACTTAAGCATACTAACCCCTTCTGAAACCAGAACGAATAGAATCAAAATTGCTAATTATTAAGTTTTATGTTCAAAAAAATGAGTAAAATCACCTTTTTGTCAATTTGTAATGAGTAAATCTGCTTAAAATACCAGATTCTTCCTTATTGTATCACAAAAACTTAAAACTATTGTAGTGAAGTTGCTAGTAGTTTCACAATAAAATCAATTAAAGGCGATAAAATGGCAGGAATTTTAAGTATAATTGGAAATTTGTTTTGGATAGTGTTAGGTGGTTTTTGGACTACATTGGAATGGATATTTTCAGGATTCATTTTTTGCTTAACAATAATAGGAATACCATTTGGAATCCAAGCATTCAAAATTGCAGCTTTTGTAATATGGCCTTTTGGTCGCAAAGTAGTTAGAGAACCAACAGGTGCAGGAAAAATAATCGGGAATATCTTTTGGATATTATTAGGTGGTTGGTATATTGCACTAGGACATCTACTAGCAGCTTTCATTTGGGCAATAACAATAGTGGGGATACCATTTGCAGTTCAACATTTCAAAATGATTGGGTTGGCATTTGCACCATTTGGAGCAAAAATAGTATCAGCTTGAGATTCAACTTTCTTTTCCTTTTCTTTTTTAGAGTAAACGTAAAAGACCTAGTAAGGATTTCAGGTTCGGAATGGGTCTGAGTGTTACCCCTTCACTATGGCCGCGACGCATCGCAACGAAAGGCCGTTCCCAAGTCATCTCTGAACTCAGTACAGGACCACACGTCGAAGGACTTAACTTTCCTGTTCATCTGGAACGCATCCAAATGCTTTCTGCCCTTACTAGGCAAAACAATAGAAAATAAATTGTTTTTTAATCTTTGCTATTGGCGAGAAATGATACAGTCAGAAATTAAGTTTTTATTTGAATAAATTCGAAATGTTTAAATTAAAAACAGATAGGGAGATTATATAATTAGCCCGCCGCCGAGATACTCAAGCGGTATGAGGATGGATTGCTAATCCATTGTCGTAAGACTCCCGGGTTCAAATCCCGGTCTCGGCTCCAAGTTATTAATTTGCTTGCTATTTTAAATGTTATTTGAAAAAAAATAGAAGATCACCTAAAATAGGTGATTAACTTTTTAACCAAATCAGTCAATAAGTTACTTATTTCTTCAATTTCCTGTGTACAAAGGTTCCTAAGCTTAGAATTGCTAGAAATGGAAAGATGGGACTAGCATTTGCTTTTTTCACTCTGATTGTTCTAGCTAACCATGAAGTAGGCCCATAAGTTGGGTCATTACCTATCGTATTTTCACCTTTGATTGTAAAAGTTACCCTAACATAAAAAGAATCTGATGTAATCTCAGAGAGATTAAATGCTAAGGTAGTAGAGCTACTTTCACCTTCAACATCTATTGGTGGGAGAGTAGTAGTTTGTGTTTTATAGTATAGGTCTTCGATGACGATTGAAACATTCATTTTTATATCATAAAAAGAAACAATATTTACAGTATAGTTTCCAAATTTATCAGCTGTTAATTGTAAACCCACTTCGAATATTTCACCAATTATATAATTATTGGAATCAAAATCAGCTGTCAAGGTATATTCTGTTCCATCTGATCGACTAATAGTTAGAAGTTTAGGTAAAGCGAAAGTTTGAGAGGATAATACAAGAAATAAGACTGCAGTTAACAAGATTATTTTACAGTTTTTTTTCAAATTCTGCACCAAAGCTATGTATTACTTAATAAGATATAAGTGTTTTTCACATATTTAAAAAAAAAATTCTTTCTCAAATCTTCATATTTAAAAAGACTATATATTATTTGATTTTGGCATGAAACCCGACACAATAATTGAGCTTAATCATGGAGCTGGTGGCTCACTTATGGATACTTTTCTTGATTCTTTGTTAAATATCTACAAGACTAAATCCATTGACAATGGTATTGGCGTTGATGAATTAGATGATGGAGCAACAATTCCTCTTTCCGGGGATTTAACTTTAATTGTAAGTTCAGATTCACATACAGTTGATCCCATTTTCTTCCCAGGAGGTGACATTGGTGTGCTTGCTGCAGCAGGAACTATAAATGATGTTACAATGATGGGAGGAAAACCCATTGCAATTACTTGTGCGTTACTAATTGAAGAAGGAACTATTTATTCGGATGTTCATAAGGTTTTAACTTCGTTTGCTAGAACATGTGAAGAACATAATGTAGCTGTTATTGCTGGAGATACCAAAGTCTTACCTAAAGGGCAAGTAGATTCATTATATATCAGTACTACAGGTTTAGGGATTCGCATATCGCCTAATGTAATTAGTGATTCAAAGGTGGAAGTAGGAGATAAAATAATAATTACGGGATTTCCAGGGATGCATGGTGCTTCACTGATTGCTGGAAGAGAGGGGATTAATCTTAAGACTACATTAGAATCCGATGTCGCACCTTTAGTAGATCTCCTATTACCTCTTGTCAAAGAAGGAGCAATCCATGCCATGAAAGACCCCACTCGAGGAGGAACCGGGAGCGCATTAAATGAGTTTGCAGCGAAATCTCATGTGGGACTTCTACTAGATGAGGATGAAATACCCATTCATCCAGAAGTAAACGGAGTTTGTGAATTACTCGGTATAGATATCTTCTCTCTTTCATCTGAAGGTAAAGCAATTATAGCTGTTTCTGCTGAAAAAGCAGAAGAAGTATTGACTCAAATAACAAATCACCCACTAGGAAAAGATGCCAAAATAATAGGTGAAGCTACAGACAAGTATAGAGGAAAAGTAGTTTTGAGAACCAGTGTTGGTGGACATAGATTATTAAGAAAACCTTTAGGTGAACCTATACCTAGAGTGTGTTAAAGGGTCATAGAGATGGTCGATGTAACAATAGAAATCTTAGTTTCAGGAATAGTACAAGGAATAGGTTACAGACCATTTGTGTATAATCTTGCAAAGGAGCTAGATCTTAAAGGTAATGTACAAAATTTAGGAGATGCAGGAGCAAAAATAATAGTTCAAGGATCAAAGGAAATCTTGGATAGATTTATTGAACTGCTCAAAGAAAATAAACCTAAATTATGTATTTATGAATCATTTCAGGTAAATTGGGAAACAACTTCTTCTCTTTTTGAATCTTTTGAGATTGCTAAGAGTTCAAGTGAAACAAAAGGTATAGGATTTTCTTATCTTCCGCCAGATGTTTCAATTTGTGATGAATGTTTGCAAGAACTAGATTCTAAAGAGAGAAGAAGAACTAATTATCCCTTTAATTCTTGTGTAGATTGTGGTCCTAGATATACTGTTATTGAAAAAATTCCTTATGACAGACCAAATACTGTTATGACAGATTTTCCTTTCTGTTCAGAATGTAATCAAGAGTACAAAAATTCTGATGATAGAAGATTTCATGCTCAAACAACATGCTGTATAGATTGTGGTCCTACATATTCTGTTTATTCATCAAGCAATGAAGAAATATCTTTTTCATCACAAAAAGATTTGGTAAGGTTTATTGCCAAAGAAATTGAAGATGGGAAAATTGTAGCAATTAAAGGGATAGGAGGAACACATTTAGCTTGTTCAACTCTTGATGATGAAGTTCTAATCAAACTTAGAGAAGCAAAAGGAAAACGAAAGTACAAACCTTTTGCAATAATGGCAAG
>JAGLXK010000241.1 GCA_023132955.1 Candidatus Heimdallarchaeota archaeon | reverse complement strand
ATTGTTTTGCTCATGATTCTCAGATCCATCTGACAGAGATGATAGTCCTCTTCTTCGCGATAGTAGTTAAATGTCAGATTTATACCATAATCACTAGGTGCCGAAGGTATATCAACTTCCTTAAATTTTGTAACTGTGAGTAAAAACTTAGTTAAATTTTGGTCATATTCATATTCTTGTTCACTATTCTCGTCTGGGATGATATATTCAATACTAATCTCGGATGGTAGGACATTATTTTTGACAAAATTGCCTTTCAAAGTTTGAACTACATATGAATTTTCTCTCAAGAAATCAGAAGCTTTGTCCATACAATGAACGTCTATTTCTCTCATGAAATATGCAGCATGCATTGTTCTTTTTCCAGCTATATCCGTAACAAAAGTTTTGCTCTCCTTTCTTCCTTGAATTTTATATGATGTTTTTTTTAGTTTAAGATTTGCTACATACGAATTTCTTCTTCTATTGACTACTTGAAGTCCATTTGCATCACCATTTATTACATAATCAGGAATAAGGTTGTTGCTCTCGAGATACTTAATTGCTTCTTCTGCACCATTTTTCCCCCCCGATTCCTCATCTAGATTAATGAGATAAATTACAGACCCTTTTTCAATACTCACAAAATCTTTAGCTAAACTAATCATGATTGAAACAGCGCCTTTCATATCAGCTGTTCCTCTTCCATAGGCTTCATCTTCCTTAATTGTCATCTCAAATGGATTTGTGTTCCAACCTGGTCCCTCAGGAACAACATCACAATGTCCCAAGAATAAAATTTTAGGGGAGCTCCGATCCAAATAAGAAATTAGAGAGGAGTATCCATTTTTTTCATAAAACAAATTCCTATACCCAAGGGGTTCCAAAAGATCTTTCCCTATAAAATGAAGAATTTCCTTTGAAGGAATTTTGTTTTCTATAGGATTGTTAACAGTTGGAAATGAAACTAGTTTCTTTAAAATCTCAATATAAGATAACAAGTAATTTTCCTCGTTTCTTGATGTTTTCAACTATTTTTAAGATATTTGAAATTTCCCTA
>JAGLXK010000240.1 GCA_023132955.1 Candidatus Heimdallarchaeota archaeon | reverse complement strand
GATTGATTTACAGAAACTATGTGATGGAATAAATGAAAGAAATGACATTATATCTTCAAATATTTGCAAGTTTGAGACTAGCAGTAGATTGAACTCTTTCAATTTTGCAAATTATGATTACAAGAATGCTCAGTGGATTTTACCTTACTACAAAATCATCTCAGCTTTGGAGAAGGAAAAAACTTCGGAGAATAATACTTCCTTAATCATATCTGAGTTTGTTACAACTGACACAAAGATTCTCAATCTAAATAAAATTGGAATGGAAATTCTTAATCATTTACTTATGCATAATAAGATGTCAATTAATGCAATAAAGAAGGATCTTAATATTAGTGAAAAAGAAGCTAGAAAACATGTTGAGAATTTTCGAAAACACCAATATTTCAAGTCAAGAATCAATCCTAATTATGTTTTTGGTTTATCAAATCTAGTTCTCTTTCTATCAAAGGATACTTCTGAACAGCTAAATATCCATCAAAAACTCTCAATCTTCCCTGAACTATACAGTCAGAAATATATTGATGAAGATGAAGAGGGTTTACATTTTATTATTCGAATTCCAAATGAGATGATTTTTGATTGTATGAATCTCTTTAATTCAGTCTTTAAAAATGATGTAAAAGAAATGTTTGTAATAAATCAGATGTATAGTAGAAGATGGTTGTTACCAACTGAGAAATATGAGACTGTTTTTCAAGAATGGAAATACGATTCAAAAGATATTTTGGGTGATGGAGAATGAAAAATAGAGTGAATATCACTTGTTGTTTCTTTGTTCCATTTCTAGAAGTAATCTTTGAAGATCAAATTAGAAAACCTCTAGATTTTCTGAAAACTAGCGAAAAAATCTGTACAAAACTAGAACAGCTCTATTACAAGAAGAAAGAGGAACACGAAAAAGAGGATATACGAGAATGTAATAATTTAGTTTTTGTTCCTAAAGTAGGGAATATCAATATCTCATTTACAACTGAGAGCTACAATTATTATAGACTCACTAGAGTAGATATTTGTAACAAAGAACCCATTCGCCCCTTAATAGCCTTAACTTCAGCTTATACAAAATGGAAAATGAAGGAAATTGATTTCAAAATCTATAATGGAAGAAAAAGAGCTGAGATTTATCTATCGCTTGCTGGAAGTATAAAAAAGAAAGCTTCATTGGAAATACATAATGGATCAAACAATGTAAAAGAAAAAATCAAGCAAATTATTAAATTTTGCAACAACAAGAAATCATCTGAAAAAAAGGATTTGCTTGATTCAATCTATACAGATTATAGTAACATTTATGTTAGAGAATCTGATTTACTTACAATAATTGAGATTAACCAAAATATACAACAAATGTTAAACTTTGATACAACAAGTAAAAGGTATCTTTTATTAGATGGTATGAAAATTGTTTTTCTTGATTTCAACAAGATACTTCTGATTAATAGAAAAAATCATTCGAAACTTTTCATAGAAAGAATAGCTCAAACCATAACCCTTGTTTTCTTCTTAAAAGTACTAGCTGATAGGGCAAATGAGATATTGGATAAGAATATTTTTGTAGACAAACACTTAGAACAGAAATTTGAATTTTATGAATATATAATGGCAGTTTTAGATCCTATTGTTTATTCAACTGTTGATAATCTGAAAATCTTACCTAATCACTATCAACGTGTATTATTCACTGAAGCAGCACAAAAACTATCGTTTCTCAAATATACAGAAAGGTTGGAAGATAAAATAATTCAAAAAATCAAAGGTTGGGAGTTGAGAGAGCAAGTAAAATTCCTTTCTCGTGATAATAAAATAATTAACAGATTAAAATTAAAATACAAATTAGAGAGAGAACAGATAACAGAACCTGTCTTAGCCGAAAAGGAAAGAACATTGTTGGAGTATCTTCTGGTTAAATACAAACGCAGTATTGATGATTTGGGAACTGTGGGATCAAAGCTGCTCTCCTCTACTCCTCCAGGTTCTGTTAGTAGGTATAAAATACGTCAAGAAATCAATGCTTGGATGAAAAGCAGAAATATTGATTCTACTATAATTACTGAAAATGAGCTTAAAGAACCTAATCCCAAACCTCTAGTGGGATTAATCAACAAAGGATTAATTGAGTTTAAACAACCAGACAAAGGTAGAATTACTCTTCTCTATTATCTTAATGAAAAAGATGAATACATCCAAGCAAGATTAAGAGGATTGTAGATTTCTTTATATGATTTTACTAAATATAGATGTAAAAATATTAACTAAAAATACCATTTTCTCTCTAAATCGATCTCTTTTAGAAATGTATGA
>JAGLXK010000024.1 GCA_023132955.1 Candidatus Heimdallarchaeota archaeon | reverse complement strand
TTTGCAGAGAATTTGTTCAATCTGAGGGTAAACAGCTTCAAGCAGTCTTAGACCTGTTAAAACTAGATGAAAACGAAAAACTCAGATTAGTAGTTGATGGTATAAAGAACACAAACTCTATAGCAGTTTTCCGTAAGTATATTGTAAGATTAATAACTACAAGATATTTCAAAGGAACTAACCTTGAGAAAACATTTTTTAATCAAATAGAAACTCTCCAGCACAGTCATTATAATACTGCAATGGATGTTGTTTCTGATCAGCTTTCAGTATATTATATTAGCATGGAAAATATCCTTCTGGGAAATACCCCAACCAAAAAACAGGCTTATGAGAATCCACTCGGGAATATACTGCTAGAGAAACTAAACTTCCAGAAAGTAGGAAATTTTACAGATACAGAGAAATTTGAAGTATACTTGAATTTAGTGAAGATTCGTCCCTATTTTGTTGTAGAAGAACAAAAGAAATCAGACCCCAAGACACAGAAACATCTTCTTACTGATCTCATTTATCAGAGCTCTGAAGGAGAGTTTAAGGAAAGAATTCGAATAATTACGCAAATTTGCCTTTTTAATAACAACAGGTCTTTAGATTTTCTAAGAGATTTACTTGCTGATAAAGATGAGAAAATTCGCGATGTAGCATTTATTGCTCTACAATTCAGAAATGACAAAGAACTAATAAATCATCTTAAGGAATTATTAGAACATCAACAAGAACCAGTTAGAGCTAGTTCGATTACAAATATGCTAAAACTGAAAGAATCAAAAATATTTGATTATGTACTTAATGCAATCAAAAATGAATCAACTATGGTGAGAAGAATAGCTCTCCAATCTCTTGTTCAGTCGAAATTTAATCAAGAGAAAAAATTAATCGGATCTGATGATGATAAGATATACAATTGCTTCATCTCTTGTCTGGAAGATCAAGATGAAAACATCAAAAACACAGCAATTGATAATATCATACGAGAACCCTTTGAGATAACAAAAGATATTCTCTTTAAGGCACTGGATAATGATTCCCGGCATGTTAGAAAAGTAGCAAGCGAGCAGCTTAATGAAAAAGGAGATAGTAAGTTAATAAAGAATACTCTGATGAAAGCTAAAGATGATAGCGATACTGGAATCAGATCTTTTGCTTTAAAAAATATAGCTTTAAGAAAATATACTGAGGCTCCAAAGCTGATAGAAACTGCTGTTCTAGAGAAAAATACTGAGTTCATAAAGGATCTCATTGGATATCTTCTTATTCATGATATTCCAAAACAAAATTTGACATCTAAAACTATCCAGAAAATTATTGAATATCATGTAGCAAATAACTTAGAATTCAACAAAGACGTAACAGAAACCTTGAAGAATTATGGAGATGATATTGTCCCTTTTTTAACTAATGCTCTAGATGATCAAGGTTACAAAAGAAAAGATTCAATAGCAAGATTTTTCGAATTCTTAAATACCCGGAAAGCAGTTGAACAGATAATTAAACTTAAAGATCACGATGATTGGAACCTTCGAATTTTTAATTTAGATTATATTCAAAGAAACAGAATACAGGATTCTATCAAAGAGATTGTTGAAAATGCTCTTAATGATAAGAATCCAGAAGTTGCTTTCAAAGCTGTTCAAGTATATTTAGTAGGAAACATCACAATTAAAAACTATTCAAAGGATTTTGTAAAAGCTGCACTACGAACTTATACTGAAAGAAATATGAGTTTCGCAGGAATTATTTTTGAAACACTTAGTAAAATAGGTGACCAAGTAATTGATAATATTGATATCATCTTGAATTCCAATTCCATCAATACAAAACTTTCTTCAATCAAGCTTCTGGTAGAGATTGATTCTAAAGATGCAATTGATAAGATTATAGAATTACTTAATCATGATGATGAGATCTTAAAACGAGAAGCTTATGACAATATCATCTGGATTGACCATCCTGAAGCAAGGAGCATAATTAATAAAGCCCTGAAAGAAAAAGATCAAACTATAAGGAGGATGGCTATACAAAAATTTCTCAAAGGGAAAATAGCTAAAGCAAATGTCACTAATAATCTAATCAAGGCATTAGTCACTACTCCGATAACAGGAGATGAGTATGCAAAAAATGTCACTCGTGCACTCTTAAA
>JAGLXK010000239.1 GCA_023132955.1 Candidatus Heimdallarchaeota archaeon | reverse complement strand
GCAGCTTTTACAACCATATCTGGTTTAATATCACCAACTTGAGATTGAGCATAAGCGGTCATTACTAAACCTTTAGCTGCATTAATATCAAAGATGTTTAATGATCTTGTAGCATTAGTAAAACCATATCTTCTATAAGCTCTGGTTCTAACTCTTCTATCAACTTTTTTATCATTCATAGTCTGTGCATATTGAGCTTGAGATTGTACCATACCATAAGCAATCTTTACCAGTGCAGTTGAAAGTGCAGCAGGATTTCTGGTCACTTGTCCGGAAAATCTATCTGCGTAATATTCCCTAATTCTACTTAGAAACATAACTAGAAACTGACTGATTATATAAAACAGATAAGAAACAACCATGGTCACTATTGCAGCGGCAGCAATACCAGCAGCAGCTTTACTATCATCTCCACCAGCGATTAATCCTGCCCTCATAAAACCTCGTGAAAATATATAGAATGTATAGAGAATCATTGGTACTGCGGCAGCAATAGTCATAAAGAGAAAATCTCGATGGGCAATATGTCCTAATTCATGACCAACAACTGCTATCTGTTCTTCTTTTGTTAAAAGATTAATAATACCATCTGACAAAACAAGCCTTGCATTCTTTTTTAAACGTCCATAAGTTAAAGCTGTAGGATTTTGGTCGTGTATCATTCCTACTTTTTTGATTGAAAGCTCTTGCAGTTGAGACTGATCTGATATAAATTGTGCCAAATGTGGAGGTAATTGCATAGGATCAATCCATGTCATTTTATGTAACCATCTGAAACTTAAATCTAGAAGCCATGGAGAGATTAAAAACTGGACAAATATTATTGCAATTGCTATTATTATTGGTAAAAGAACTATTGAAAATGTTTTTGACACTACTGTTATATTTCCAACGTAGAAGACTATTAACATAGTTCCAATTGCAACAGCATAAACTAAACCCCAAAGGAAAGCTAAGGTTAACATTCCTCTGAAAATTATCCTGAACTTCATAATATCATGATAACATGTGACATACTAGTATATATTGCTTTATTTTTTGAAGAAAAAAAGTTAGAGAGAAATTAGTTATTTCTCTTCCTTCTATAAACATATGGAACAACAAAAACTAGAGCTATCAAAGATATTAAGCTGTAACTTGTTTTCTTAACAAGAGCTCCAACTGTAAACGTTACAGTATCTCCAATTGCTTGAAAACCTATTGAGTCTTCAACTGTAACAATAACTGATACCACCTGTCCTTCTACGAAATCACCCATTGTTCCAAAGAAGGTGTTATTACTACCAATATCTACCAAATTGATTGTTCTGACAGTTCCATTATCTATTGATATCTCAGCTTCTGCACTGACTATGGTTCCATATTCATTTACTTTCACTTCAATAACATTAGCTAGTCCTTCTCTTGGTTCAGTAGGGTTGAGTGTTATTTTTGAGATTGTGGGGGCATACATATCTGGATATGAAAATGCTTCAGTTCTGGAGCCATAAATCGATGAAAGAACAGATCCATCAGTTTCAAAACCAGATATAATACCTAACATATCTAGTGCAGTAGGGGCAATATCTATCATATCTATTCCACCTATCGTACTACCTGGAGTAATCCCTGGACCTACAGCTAAGAATATTCCTCTCATATCAGTGTTATTATTGAGGTATCCATGCATTCCTAGATATGTACTACCAAAATTCCTTGATCTTCCAGGTTCTAACCACACAGATATATTTACACCTCTAGCTGGATTATCAAGATTTATGCTATTGTGCTCATCATTGACAAAGACAGCTTGAACTCCATCTTGTCCTTTAAGATATCCAGCAAATTCCTCTACTTTAGTTGTGTTTGTTTCACCTATGAAGTATAGAAGTTCGAATGCTGCATCATGTGCGATGTAGGGATCAAGTCCTGTATTTGCTACAGCATTAATGAAAAATGGCTTTGTTTCTAAGAAATAATCACTGTCAGTTACAGCAGCCATACCATGGTCAGATTCTATTATCACAAGTGTTTCTTCCAGCAAACCAGCAGAATCTAGTTTTTCAAAAAATGTTCTGAGAGCTACATCAACAGAGAAATCAATAACTTGTTTAACCGAAGCAGATTCAGGTCCAGCAGAGTGACCGATGCTATCAACACCTGGTAACCATGCATATACTAAACCTATTTCAGGATCATCTAGTATTGTATTTGCAGCCTTATTTGCTATGCCTTTGTCAGTTCTTAAATTATTGGCACCAAACCAATCATAGTCAAAAAGATATGTTGGGGACATCCCCTCATATTCAGTTCCAAAGTCAACATAAGGCCATGCGAAAACTGCCGTTTTTATACCTTGTTCTTCTGCATGAATAACTGAGGGTTTTGTAGTTATTAGGTGCAGACCAGTGTTTGTATCTCTGTAAGGATCAGTTGGATCAGAGAAAAGTGAGTAAGCTTTCCCTGTTTCCCAGTCATAGAATGTGTTTCCCATTATCCCATGCTTATCTGGATGATTACCAGTTATAATAGAAACATGGTTTACAGCAGTAACCGATGGGTTAGAGGGAACATTATAAGCTGCTGTTACCCCTTGTTCTTTCAACCACTCAAAAGAAGCAGCGTCCCCTGTTCTTGACCAATAATCATATCTAAAAGCGTCGATGCTAAAGACAACCACCCTACTTATAGTATTTATTTCCTCTAGCTGAGGAGTGTATGGTTCATCTTCATACGCTAAAGTACTTGACATTGTAAGAACAGAAGAAAAAATAAGAAAAATCAAAGCGAAATTTACTATTATTTTCGATTTCATATGAGTCATATATGATTACTTCTGTGATAATATATCTCTTTCGCACAGAGGGAAAGAAATTACCTAAGTTTCTCAACTATTGGAATTAAATCTTTCATGAATTCAATAGTATGGTCTGGTTTGATCACTTTTCTTCTTGTTCCAGAAGATCCTTCTAAACCAAAATAAATAAATTTGACTCTTGCATTTACAGCAGTTTCGGCATCTATCCAACTATCCCCTACAAACACTACATTGCTATTCTGAGCGGAAAATCTTCTCATCGTGATTTCCAAACCTTCAGGATGAGGTTTAGTATTTTTTACTTCGTCTCTTGTAAGAACAAAGTCAAAATATTTCTGCAAATTAAATTTCTCAAGACCATAGTTTGTTAACTTTCTGGAATTATTTGTAAAAATAGTTAATGTGTACTCTTTTGCTTTAAGGAATTCAAGAGTCTCATAAACATCATCATCGACTCTTGCATCTTCATAGCCTTCTTTCTCGCTTTTTTCTATTATTTCCCAAGCCAATTTCACTTTTGTATTAGTTTCATCGTTTCTTTCTATTAAATCAACCAGTTCAATGATTGATCTTGGAGAACCCACTATTTCCTCATAGTAATTTTTACTTACAGTATTTTTCAAAATGTTCCACATTTTCTGCCTTGTACCAAAATAATCAATATTTGATTGAATTATTGTTCCATCCATATCAAAAACAACTACAGGAAGTAATTTTGTCATCTTTATCACTATGAGAGTTAATTCTGTATTTTTCTTCCTATTTTTATCTCTTTTTACACGAACAAAACAATAGTTACTTTTTTATTTTTGTGATTCATTATTATTTTGGTGTTCCTTTGAGTACAAAGAGTCTTGAATTCCAATTTTTACATTATGAACCAGTCTATTCAAATCTAAAAGCATCGTATAATGAATATTCTAAACTGTATAATGAATTTAAAGAAGCAGGAGAAGATAATGTTGCATTCAAAGTTTTGTCATATTATTATGCTGGAATGCTTTATGTTGTTAAAGGAGACGAATTATTCAAAAAGGATAAGAAGGCTGATGCTCAAAAAAACTATGAAGAATCACTGAAGTTGCTAATCCGAGCAAAAGCTTCTAGAGGGAGAGAAGGAGATAGAATTTTCAATGAGATGGTTAAATGGATAAATTATTCTGAGGGGATGTGTCGAATTTGCAACTCATTTCTTGATCAAAACATAGAAAATCAAATTCAAGCAGCAAAAGAAGCTATTGGTTTCTTTGAAGAATTTTCAGAAAATCGCAAAAGTGACGATAATCCAATTGATGTGAGTGTTTCAAATTCAAGAATAAGTTATGCCAAATATATCTATGAGTTAAAACTTTCTGAATCAATTACAGATAACACAAAAGAGTCAAAGAAACACCTTCTTTATGCAAGAACAGAATTAATGAAAGCCAACTTTTTGTTTAAATCACTTGATAAAGAAATGGAAGATATGCAAAACAAGATAGATGAGATAACTAAAGCACATATAGTCGGTAGAGCTGAATTGTTTTGGGATCAAGGGACAGAGAGTATAATTATAAGTAACTTCAATGAAGCTCTAAGGTTTTTTGCGATAGCATCCAAATATTATTCGAGAGCAAGTGTAATTTGTTCAAATTTTATGGAACAACGTCTGTACTTAGCTTTATCTCGAATCACTCAAGCCAGCCAATTTGAATCTGAAGCTAATGAACTCTATAAAAGAAGAGATAATCCAATAGATGCAAGTAATAAATTCAAAAAAGCAGTTGAATCAGTAGATATTGCTTTGGGTCTTCTAACAAGTATTAAAAGCGAATCACTTATCAAAAATATGACTGCTCAAAGATCTTTCTATGAAGCACTAGCTTCAGAAACAGAGGGAATTTCTCTTTTTGATCAAGAACAATTCAAAGATGCGTTATCAAAATTTGAGGAAGCTATGAAAAGGCTTGAAGAGACTCACCTAAGTGCTTCAGAGGGCAATCTTGAACAGCTATTAGAGTTTGTTAGAATAGCTAAAAGTGAGGTTGAAGGATACATTTCCATGGCTCAAGCAATGTCCATATAGTGGATTATCGAAAACTTTAAACCAAAACTCGATTATTTTCCTTGAGGAATTAGCTAATGATGACACAACGGTCGTGTGATAATATGATCGCTGATGGGCGGTCTGAGGCAGTTCTTCATTATTTCTATAAAACAACTTTGTTGATTATTTCTTGATATTTATAGAATGAAAGCCTTTGGTGACCAGTTTGCCCAACTAATCCGAGCGAATTTCCACCTGCTAAGTCATCTATTAGTGAGAAATAATTGAAACCTTTTATTCTACTTTCTTTTACACATATCTCAAGTAATCTCGCTAAAGCTGCTTCTTGAATTCTCTCACCATACATAACTGCTGATACGCCAAATTCACACACCCAGAATTCTTTTGTGTTACTTGTTACATCTTCAAGATATACGTCTAAATTTAGATCCCTTGCATGTATTATGTAGAAATCGATTCCCATGAAATCAAGAGTAGTATTTTCCCATAATTCTTCGAATACACTAGTTTCAAAAGCATATTTATCAAAATCATTAAACGAGAGATTTACGCCAATCTCTGTATCATTTGTAAAAGATCTAAGATAGTTCACTGAATCATTTATAGTAGATGCCCAAACTACAGGAGTTTGTAATTCTCTAACAAATGCTGAAGAGAAACCGAGAGGTTCTGGATAGATAAGAAGATATTCAGGAGTACAGTTAAGAATCAATGTTTTAGCTTGCTGTTCGATGACATCGACATAATCAGTGAAATTGACCGCTTGATAATTCCATGTTGGAAATCCGTATCCATACGTTGATAACATGATTTTGAAACCATTTGCATGGAGTTGGTCTGTGATATCTATAAGTTCTGTTAGATTGTTATCAATAATCTCTGCTTTAATATCAATTCTTACAGTGGAAACATTCAATTCCTTGATTAAAGCTAGTTCCTCTTGAAAGACAGCTTCATAGTTAAACAGTAGGGTTTGTTGATAAGTAATTGTCTTTAATGATACACTGAATTCAAAATCAGTTCTTTCAGGATATGTAGGTTGATAATCTGAGCCTTTAAAATCACTGAATGAAGTGAATGTACCAATATTTAGAAGGCTAAATACCATTAGTAAAATGAATAGAATAGCAAATATTCCTTTTGAACCATTATCCAGAAAAGAAAGTATTGTTTTCCACACTGCTGGTTTCTTCTGTTCTGGAATCTCAATTTCTTCTGTAAATACACTCTCTTTTGAATCTTTACCTTGTTTTTTGGTTTTTTTAGTTGTAGTTTTCTCAGGTTCCGGTTCCGGTTCAGGAGGTCTCATAAATTTGATAGGAGCAGCAAGGGGAATCAAAAGAAGTGCTGGGAAGAAATAACCTACTGGACCATATAGAAAAGCTTGAAAAGCTGAATATCCAACTGAAGGAATAATCATAAGCCATTCTAGAACTCTAGGCAAACCAAAAATTGTTTGAGCTTCAATGAAATTTAGTAATAACATAAACGACTGCAAAGATAAAACTGTGAAGAAAATATAGTTAGCTTTACCCCATCTTGAAACTTCAATTAAATTTTTAAATGCAAAAATTGTAGCTAACAGGTTGTTTACAAACAGAAGAAAACAGCCTACTAGACCCCCCCAAACAAAATCTACTGACAATGAGAAATTAAACCAGAGGAAGAAAAGAATCGTTCCTACAAAGATTAACCCGGCAGATGATAAATTCCATACTTTCCTTTCATAAAGAGGATTTGATAAAGAATTATAGATCAACTTAAGTGATAAACCCGCATTATATAACAGTGCGATATAAACAAAAATGAATGAAGCTTCAGGAGTTATAATAGACATCTTTCTCATGTGAAAAAAGATGAGACGTTTAAATGTCTTACCATTTAAAGTAAAAAATCATCAGAAAATAAGATTGTGAAGATCTTCTAATTTGCCTCTGTAATCAGGCATAATATCTTCTGTCATATTCTCCTCATTTTCAGAAGCAGTTTCCACTAGAAAGGTTTTGTAACCGTATTTCTTAGCTACCATATCCCTATAGCCATCATTTCCTACCATTAATGATTTCTGTGGATCTATTGCAGTCTTTTTAGCTATGTTTAGCCAATAATTGCTATTATTTTTGCAGTAATTAGAATTTTCAGCGTGTGTAATAAGATTAAAAACATTTTCAGGAATACCTCCCCATTCCATTCTTTTTCGTACAGCTATGAAAGGAAAAACAGGATTGGTTGCTAAAATCAATTTCTTTTCAGGATGGAGTTTCTTAAGATTCTGTAGTAAAGTACTAGCACCTTTCATCTTGGAAATTAGTGGTTTTATAGCTTTATATTCAGTATCGTAAAACTGTAAAAATCTTTTTCGTATAGTTTCACAATCTACATCAAATTTTGGACAGAAATCTTCCATAAAATCAACAAGAGTTGTAGTATTGCCGTTGTCGCCATTTTCCATCACATCTGTAGATTTGAGTATTTCTGTGTAAAATGTTTCAGGATTAGGAACTAAATCTATGAAGAACTTCGCAGCTGCTCCTAGATAGGTTTTAATGAAAGCTCTCGGTTCAAAATATAGCAAAGTTCCATCTAAATCAAAAAGTAATGCTTCAAAATTCATTTTTATCACTTGTCTAGTCATTTTAGAAATTTATAATGTGTATCCAAACAAATACCAATACAACCAAGACCTGTATGAGTAGTAACAGCCATTCCTAAATCATCTATTGATATGTTGTGTTCCTCGGGTTTAAACCTATCAATGATGTAATCTTTCAGTAATTTTGCAGAATCCATATTCTTTGCATGCATAATATAGGCATTAAAAGTATTGGGTCTTCCTGTTTTTTCATAAACATACTCAAATGATTCAATGACGGCGTTTTCATGGCCCTTAACAGTTTTAACTACATTCATCTTACCATCTTCAAAAACTATCACAGGTTTCCTATCAGCTATTTTAGCTACCCAGTACTTCGATCTACTAAGTCTTCCTCCCCTGTGTAAATACTTTAGGTCGGCTACAGTAAAACCAACTTCAAGCTTATCTCTATATTCATCTAATTTGGGGGTTATTTTATCAGCACTCAGACCTTTTTCAGCAAGCTCAGCTGCCATGATTGAAATTACACCTATACCAAAAGTTGCTAGTTTTGAATCGTAAATAAGAATTTTAGCTGGGTTCTTAACCTTCTGTTCATATCTTCTTCTAGCATTAATTGCTGTATTAAAGGAACCAGAAATACCCGAAGAAATGACTATATTTATTACTTCATCCGCTTCATTTCCTAATTTCTCAAATAATTCATATTGGTGGTAAAGAGTTGGATTAGCAGTTTGAGGGTAGACTTTCGAGGCGAAAAATTTCTCATAATATTGCTCTAAATCAATATCTATTCCTTCATAGTATATCTCATCACCAAATCTTATCACTGTTGGAACTAGTGATAAATTGTACTTCTTGATTAAATCTGGAGTTATATCTGCAGCACTATCTGTCATTATTCTTACAGTCATCTGATAAACCTAATGGAAAGAAAAAAAAGTTAAATTTAAACTTTGCTTGTTTAAATTTAATATTCAAAGTTTTTTGTAAGTATTATACCAATTGTTCCAGGACCAGTATGAGAAGCTATTACACCACCCATAGAGAAGATTTTACCTATTTTCAAACCTGGATATTGTTCTACTAATTGAGCTGCAATCTCTTTTGTTTCAGAGTAAATTTGTGCTTGGGTGAAATGCAATGTTAATTCACTTGGATCAACCTGCAAATCTTTCATCTGCATCTCAATTATAGTTTGTATAGCAGCATCCTTTCCTGAAACACTTTTAACGGGTACAATTTTCCCATCTATCATTTGGAAAATAGGAATTTTTGATAAAAGAGAACCTAGGACATATTTTGTCCTGCTCAATCTTCCCCCTTGAAACAGCCATTTTAGGTCTTTTACTGTAAAGTAGAAGGATTGATCTTTAGTTCTCCACTCATCAAGCTTAGGTACAATTTCTTC
>JAGLXK010000238.1 GCA_023132955.1 Candidatus Heimdallarchaeota archaeon | reverse complement strand
AGTTCAACTAAGAAGGGTTCTATATCCCAATAGTCCTGAGGTTCAAATAGATTGTTTAATGATCTTACTCCAATTTTCATATTTTCTTCAAGAGTACTTAAAGCAGATTTTAATGATGAAGTGGCCCCTTTCCATTTTTTGGATAACTCTACCTGATTAGTACTTCCTTTCTGAATATTCCTATAGGTTTCCTCAATTTCAGTATTCATTCTTTTTCTTCTTCTTAAACCACTCTTCTTATAGAGAGCAAAATCTAGTGATAGGAATACATTTCCTTGACAAATAACTTCTTTGTCTTCAAGAAGATTATTCAGAAGATAGACTATAATTGAGGACATATTTTCGGGGAATCTTGAAAGAATCTCTCTTATGCTGATAAAACTGAAGTGGTTGATCATCTGTAGAAGTATTTCTACAGTTAAGGAAGGTGTTTTTTTCTTTAACCACAAAGACTCCATAATGTACTTATTTATGACTCTCTCTGGAAATACTTTGGTTACCGTATCTCCACCTACTAAAGTATCTTTTATTAGTTTGAAACCCGTTTTTACCAAAGTTGTTTTTATGAAATTGTTGCTTTTAGAGAGAACTGATTTCCCGTTAATATCTTCTATCTGAAGACTCAAGACTCTATGAATCTTTCTGGTATAGGAAACTAACTCGGATGCAATTTTCTGAAGTGTGATTGAATGAAAAGCTACTTCATCTTTTAGTTTTAAGTCATAAATCTGTAAATATTGTCCTCTATGAAGTTTATATTCAACTGATCCTACCATCTCACCATCTAGTAAAATGGGATCAATTTGTCCTTCCCCATAAATATCACGTAAATGTAAGCGCATCCCTAATCTAGTGAAGGGATCATTTTTAGGAAGTATTACTATTCTTTCATCCTCCTTCAATGCCATGTTTATCAGATTGTCTTTTATCTGACCAATATCTTTGAATCTCTCAGGTGTCATATAGTAATTAGTTTCTCTTTCAGTTAGTTTTCTCTCAATAATTTTCTTTTTGCTTAACAGAATCTTAATCAATTTCTCGATATTACTATATCTGAAGCCAATTAGATGGGTTAACTCTACCAAAGATACAGGGCCTAGAGATTCAATAGCTTGCAAAAGAATAAACTCTTGACTCTTTTCAAATGAAGGAAGTTTATCTACAGCAAAATATCGTTCAGATATTTCATAAACATTAGGAACAAATTGTTTAGGAATAAAAGACTCTTGAGATACTGATTTTCGAACTAAATACAGTGTTTTATCAAGTATCGTCAAGCTTTCTTGAATTATATCTCCATCCATTTCCGTAAATTCTATAATTTCTCTCTTTGTTAGTGGTCCATACTTTCTTATTGTTGAGAGTATTTTTTCGTCAGCTCTAGAGAGATTAAATGGTTCTCTATAAGCAACATAATAGTATGGAAACATTTCTCTGCTTACAAAAGATAATCTCTTGTGACTGAATCTTCCCTTGATAAGTTCATTTTTTTCAATTAAATCTCTTATCCAATCAAGATCAAAGTCATTTATTCTAACAGATAATGAACTTAAATCCTCAATTGAGCCAAAGCGATTCAGGAGATTAAGAACACTCTCTTTTCCCTGTAAATTCTCATCAAATATGCTCTCAACTGCGAAATTATAATGCATATAGTTTAAATCTTCAGGTGTTAATATTATCGAATCTGGTTTTCGATTACTGAGATTCCGAAGTAATTCTCTATCTTCTAAACGAATATATTGAAGGTCAGTGGACGATTCAGTAATTCTTCCTTTTAGTACTCGATTTTTCTGTTCAAGTTCAGCCAAAGCTCGTACAAGTTTCTCCTCTTCGATTCCCAAATAATCGGCTATTTGATGCATAGTAGAAGGTCCATGTACCTTTAAGAAACGAAGGATAATCTTCTTTAAACATTCTTCAGGATCAAGCTTTTTTGCTTCTCTAAGTAGAGGTTCTGGAACAACTTCACTTATTGGTGCATATTTTGATCGAATTCTCCCACCATATAGCTCATATTCAACACGAGCTATTAACATAGCTCTTTCTAATTTTTCTAGATGTATCTGAACAGTTCTTGTTTCTTCCTTAAGTTCTTCTGCGATTTTGTTAAGAGAAATAGGATGAATATCATTAATTAGTTTCAGAATTTTCTCATCAAATTCAGTTTTCTCAATTGATTTAAGATAAAGATTCCAAAATAACTGAAAATCTGTAATCGGTATAGATCTTCTATCTCCTTTAGCAATATGAACTTCTATTAATTCCCGATTATTGTGTAAAGCCAAAGACCACGCTCTTATCTGTTTTGCATCATTAATACTGTGATGATAGATGCTTGGATTCACACTATCTGTTGTTTTAATTGGTGCTAAAGCTTTTACAGCGCTCTTCAATTGCTTGAGAGAAGAAATGGGGAGATCAGTGTTCTTATAGCTTCGATTATTGAAAATCCTCTCAACTAATTCAGTGTTAAATAATATTTCTTTAGATCCTTCCTTTCCAAAAACTTTCGCCAGAACCTGTTGATGTAGCTCTCTTAATAAAGCACTTCTATCTGAAATCTGGACTATATCTGAAATACCCATTAGAACTATTCCATGAGCAAATGGACTAGGGATATCTGACAAGGGAGTGATGTGATACTCAAATTCACCTTTTTGCAATTTTGATAAAACTATTAAACAATTTACCAGATCCATGTAATCTTTTAATATCTCCCGATAAGTTTCCTTTATTACACAAAAACTGTCCTGGTCCCGAAGCGTTGAGAATATTCTTTTAGCATACATGCTTTGTCTAGATACAGAAATATGTTTTTCACCACTTCTTCTTAGAACCATAAATGCTCTATTTGCTACATGACGGAATCTGTTAACAAACAATTCTGTGTTAATTATCGCTTGTTTAAGAATCTCTTCTAGATTTACAGCAGACAATAGTTCAGGAACAATGGAAGTGTCTATTATTTTGTCTATAGGAAGCATTAACAAGAAACCGTTATCATTAACAGCTGATCCTATGTCAGAATCAATAGCTTTTCCTATAGTATACGCATAAGCCCTTGATAATGCATCATTTACCCTCCTACCATAATAGGCATGAAAAACTAAAACCATTCTACCTTGTGGATCAATATAAGATTCTATCAATAGTTTTTTGTCACTCGGAGTAACATTGAGAAACATCATCTGTTCCTTAACATATTCAACAATTGATTTCGAAATAATATCGTCTACTTGAAATGATCTTTCAATCCAATCTCTTACTTGACTTTCATCTTCTTTCTGTATTTTCTTTGAAACAGCATCAATGAATCTCCCAATCTGTTGCGATAATTCAAAAGATCTAGGGAGTTCTTCACCAACCCAATTAGGTATAGTGGGTCTCCTTCCAAAAGCTTCAGCTACAACAACTCTGGAACCCACTGTTCTTCTAAACTGGTAGGTATGACTACCTAATACGAAAATATCCCCTGGTGTCAATCGTTCAACGAAACTTTCAGAAAGAACACCTATTCTTGTTCTATAAGTTTCTAATTCTACTCGATAATCTGCATTTTCTGGGATGGTTCCTATATTAGTGTAAAAAACCAATCTAGAACCTCTTTTCTTCCCAAATGCTTTTTCTTTATCATCATACCATATTTTTCTATAGATTTTTCTCTCTTCTACATCTAGATTGTACCCTCCCAGATATTCTAGTACGTTAATATAATCATCAAAATCAAGAGTCTTGTAGTTGTATGATTTTCTTATCATGTCAAATGCTTCTTCAACACCCCATCTCTTCATAAGAGATATGCCCACAATAAATTGAGCAAGAACATCTAAACAGTTGATAGGAATTTGAACTTTATCTATCTCTCGGCTATAAGCACTTTTGGTAAGAACTGCACATTCAATTGCGTCATCTCTATCAGTTGTAATTAGTCGCCCCTTTGCTATTCTATCTAGGGAATGACCACTTCGTCCAACTCTCTGCAAATACTTTGCAACAGTCTTTGGTGACCCAATTTGAGATACAAGTTCTACACTTCCTATGTCTATACCTAATTCAAGAGAGGTTGAAGTTATTGCTGCAAGTAATTCATTATTCTTCAATCTATCTTCAACATCTAAGCGGATTTCTCTAGAAAGGCTAGAGTGATGAACAGCAATTGAAGAAGCATACTCTTCCCCAAGATATTCCTTTAATCGAAACGCTACATTCTCGGCCCCTCTTCGTGTGTTTGTGAAAACTATAGATGTTTCGTGATCTAAGATTAAATCAGCTAAGATAGCGTATATTCCTTCTTGAATAATAACGTAAGGAGTATGGAGCATATCATTTACTGGACTTTTTACTTCCAAGTCTAGTTTCCTCTGCGGTGGGAGATTGGCTATATAGCAATCTTCTTCTTGAGAGCCATCTTTGCTTCCCACTAAAAATCTAGCAATCTCCTCTATGGGAGCTTGAGTTGCAGACAGGCCAATTCTAGTGATTTCTCTTTCTGCAACTTCTTGCTGTAGATAAGAAAGAAAGAGTGAAAGCATTACTCCTCTTTTATTCGAACTAACTTCATGAATTTCATCCAGAACCAACCAACGAATACTCTTTAAGTGCAATGAAAACTTTGGAGATGTTAGTATAAGTCCTAAGCTTTCAGGAGTAGTTATTAGAATATGGGGTGGGGTTTTGAGCATTCTAGTTCTTTCTGCTTGAGTTGTATCCCCAGTTCTCACACCTACTCTTATCTTAGGTGTTACTAGATTATTTGAAGCTGCTAACTCTTGGATTCCTTGTAATGGCTCTTCGAGATTTTTTCTGATATCATTCCCAAGAGCTTTAAGTGGAGAGATATATAAAACATAAATCTCATCCTTTAGATTACCTTCCTTTGCTTCTATAAACAGTTCATTTATTGCTGAAAGGAAAGCTGCAAAGGTTTTACCTGATCCTGTAGAGCTGAATACTAGTGTGTTTTTTCTATTATGAATAGAAGGTATAGCATAAAGCTGAGGAAGAGTGAACCCTCCAGGAAACTTAGATGTAAACCAATCTTTAATTTCATCAGCTAAGAAGGAATAAATATCAGCTGAGGAAGAAGGTTCATCTAAGTAATGGAGAGTCATTTTGATTATTTCTACAATATTTATTTCATTATAAAATGTTTTTAACATACTGTCATATTAAGCGCACAAAGAATCACTTTGAAAGACACTTCAGAACAAATATTACTGGAGTTTTTATAGCAAAAGCTTGCCAAAAGAATGATGGTACAAGGTTTACGAATTGAATGTATAGAAGTAAAATATCATCAAGCGTTAAGCAAACTCTGCCATCAAGTGAAAAATCTCTATACATCGAGCAAATTATTTGGTTAAAAACTCACTAAAAAGAGAAAATAAGCTTCTTTACTATTACGATCTTAACACCCTCCTCAAAGAGGAGGAATGTTACAAATTTCTCCCTGCTCAGACCGCTCAACACACACTCAAACTTCTCTGTAGAAACTGGAAAGGATATTTCCAAGCGATGAAAGAGTGGAAGATTAAACCTGCTGCATTTTTTGCCATACCACATCCTCCAGGATATAAGGCTAAAGATGGGGAAGTTGCAGCAATCTTTACCAACCAACAAGCAAGAATACAAAATGGGTGGCTAGTTCTTCCAAGGAAAGTAGGGTATTACCACAAGACAAGATTAACGGCTAGAATGAAATTGAGAGAAGTGAGAATTGTTCCCCGAAGAGTAGGATATACAATAGAACTAGTGTATCTTAAAACCTTACCTAAACCCAGTAAACGAGCTAAGAGAAAAGGAGCTATCGATTTAGGGATGTATAACCTCGCTACCTTTGTGGATAACCTCGGAGGTCAACCGATTGTTATCAAGGACGAGGGGAAAGGAATAAAATCTATTACGCAATTTTACTTGAAAAAACAGACACAATTACGAGAACAATATGTGCAACAGCAAAAACAACAGCTGAAAGTTAAAAACAGATTGAATTATGGACCTGCTTTCTATAACTTACGGGAGAAGTGGAGAAAAAAACTCAAAGATTCCATTCACAAGTTGACTAGTTTTTTGGTCAACATGTGGGTAGAACGTGGTCTCCAAGAAGTGATTATTGGCTACAATGAAAAATGGAAACAACGAGTGCATTTTTGGAAAAAAATCACCCAAATGTTTGTCTCAATCCCCTATATGCGAATCATCAATATGCTAAAGTACAAAGCTGCGGAGAGAGGAATAAAGGTTGAACTCATTCCTGAGAAATACACTTCCAAATGTAGTTTCCTTGATAATGAGTTCCCTGAATTTAGAACAACTTATGCAGGGAGAAGAGTCACCCGAGGGTTGTTCAAGTCTGCTCAAGGATTTTTAATCAATGCTGATGTGAATGCTGCGTATAATATTTTAGTTAAAAGCGATCCGAAAGCACTACCTAAAAGTCGTGTGAACGGGGTAGGAGGATACGTGATGTATCCTCGTAGAGTGAGTATAGAAAATTTACTATGACCTCTGCGAAAGAAGCAATCTATTCTTGTCTAGTATGACAAGATGACAACAACTCATCATATATCATTATTACATAGAAAACAATAAAAAAAGAATTAAGCTTCAGCTTCTTCAGCTTCTTCAGCTTCTTGTTTTCTTCCCCATTCCATCACAAAAGCTGATTCTCCATCCCTATAATACTGTTTGAACTCCCTTTTGATATAAAAGCCTAATTTCTTATACATCTCAACTGCTGCTATATTAGACACTCGAACTTCTAAGTAGATTGTATCCACACCATGTTCGATTAGTTTTTGCATTCCATATTTCATAATTTGAGTCCCAAAACCTTTCTTTCTAAGACCAGGAATAACTGCAATCGAAATCACATGACCTTTAGATGAGCTTAAACCTATGAAAGTGGAAAAAGGTCTTTCCAGTCTGGAAAGCGCATAACCCATAACTTGTCCGTCTATTTCTCCAACAACACATGCAAAACCGAATTCTGAAAGAATACGATAAAAGAAATCAAAGGAATAGTTTTCTGGAAGACAGAGCCTATTGATCTTAATGATGTCATTAATATCACTTAATTCAGCTAACCGTACAGTAACAGATTGCTCCATCTATTAACCTCTAACTTGACTTTATTAGTTCTTTTTTCAATTTTGTGTTTTGGAGATAAAAAGTAACACTATTTTGATAATATTCTTAAAGCTTAAATTTTGAAATTCTATGTCATAATGAATTCTTCAGAGAACTTCAAAGAAAATGATCTGCTATCAGCCGATTTAATGAAAAGATTCCAATATCCAGCTAGTCTACTGAATCATTGGCTTGAAACTTTCGGTTTAAATCAGACATTGGAATTATTAGATGGTCTTAGATTACCTTACAATTCGATGTGGGTTCAAGTAAATACAAGAAAGATCGATTACGACACGCTCTTTGACATCTTTGAAGAAATGGGTAATATTACTCGCAAGCATCCTATTTTTGATGATTTTATAGAAATTGAAGTTCAGAAAGGAGAATTAACAGAGTATTCTAGAAAATTACCTATAATAAGAGTAGATCATGAATCTACCACAGGTATTGCATTAGGTAGAGATGTTCAAACTGCGAATATTATGAATCACGACGATTTTGATCCAGGGGAAACAGTGTGTATTGCGGATTATGTGAATAATATTCTAGCAGTTGGTAAAACTCAGTTAAAAAGCAGTGAAATAAATAAGCGATTTCAAGAAACTGTTGTAAAGGTTACTGAATCATTAGCATATGCTCCTCCAATAACTGAACTAAAGGAGTATAGAAGAGGTTTTTTTAGCATATTGTCACCAACTCAAGCAATAGGTGTTAAGTCTATGAATTTTGAAGCTAATGACAATATCTTGGTAATGTCTACTGACAAAGGGGATGTTGCAAATTATATTGCTGAGCTAACTAGAAATAAAGTTCCAATAACTGTTTTAGCAACAAATAAAATGCATACAAAAGTTTTGAATAAGAATATTGCACGAACAAAGAATAAAGCAATTAGAATTATTCATAGACCTTTTCTTAGTTTTGTCAGAGAAATGCCTGAGATAAAGTATACATCATTCTTTGTTGAACCACAAAACTCTCGAACAGCTGTAATTCCTGTTTTTTCATCAAATTTAAGTTTAGACAGATTGAAACAATTCACTAAAAAGCAACAAAAACTAATTTCTGAACTTTATAGGAGTACTCATGGACAAGCTTCAGTAACATATGTTACACATTCGATTGATCATCTTGAGAATGAAGAGATCTTCCAAAACACCTTGCAAAAAGCATATTACGAAAATCAAGAATTCCCTGAAGAAATAAGAAAATTAAAACAACAGAAAAAAATTAGTTCAAGAGCTCCTCTGGAAATTTACAAAGAAATTGAGAAAGAGCTCGTTAAATCTTCAGTTTATCTTGATCCTATAACCACTAATAACACAGGTGGATTTATAGCAAAATTCAACTTCAAATTAAAACAAGAAGAAAAGTAAGAGTTTACTTTGTGATTATTGAGTGTGTATATCTAGTTCATTTACTAACCAAATGAATGCTTCTTTTATTCCCTTTCCATGTAGAATACTTGTATCAAAAACAGCAAAGGTTCGATCTTTGAGATCAAGATGAAGACCAAGCATTTGGATTAATAGAGGTGCTTCAACAGCTCCTGGCAAATCTTGTTTGTTGGCCATTATTAAAGTTGGAACATTTTCCATATATGGATTATTGAAAACATGAGTCTTGAGAACATCTCTTGCTTCAGGCAAACGTTCAATATCAGCTGCGTCTATAACGAAGATCACAGAGCTACATCCTGGGTAGTGTGCCTCCCATAAGAAACGGAAATGTGATTGTCCTGCTACATCTATTGCTGTAATTGTCCATCCTTCAAATTCAAAAGATTCAATATTTTGACCTATTGTTGGTGTCAAGTTTTCAGCAAATTTACCAAATCTCATAAAACGGGTCAAAGTTGTTTTTCCTGCTGCATCTAAACCTAATATCAATATCTTTGCCTTTTGCTCTTTCTTAAGCTTAGTTCTCAACCATGATGAAAACGACCCGAACATACTCATGCAGCTGTCATTCCGTATAAGTTAATTTACATTTTGTATCTATTTTATAAGTCTTATCTTCTTCTTGACTATATCTGGTTTATTTGCTGTTATTTTCTTATTAAAGTTTTTCCAGATATGCAAGCGAGAATATCCCAAACTTACAGTTTATAGTTTAATCTTGCTTGTTTTTTTGCTTTAATGTCAGTATTAAAAAAATTTCGATAGCTCTCAAAGATATTTTGCACACGAAAAATAATTTTTACTGTACTTCGGAATTCCCCATTATCTAAAAATTTTTAAAATAAGAGCAAGGTTGAATGATGTAACCTTTAAAACATATTTTGGTGGTTTGTTATGGCTCTGAAAGTAGATAGGAACCCAAGTGACAGAGAAATCGTTTCTAAAAAAGTTAAAGTTGGTCCCGATAGACTAACACGTTTTGAAAGGGCTCGCATTGTAGGTGCGCGTGCTTTACAATTAAGTATGGGGGCTCCTGTATTACTCCAACTTCAAGATTTAGACAATAAATCACCTCTTGTTATAGCAGAATTTGAGCTAAGGGCTAAGGTTTTACCCCTGAGCATACGAAGGACGAATCCAAACCAAACCTTTCAAATCATTCCTCTGCAAAAACTAAGAGATATCCAAGCATTAAGAGAGATATAACAAAAATTGCTTCTCTAAAAAGGAAACAAATAAAAAGATATGTCCAAGCAATAAGGTGAGTGACTGATATGGTTAAGATCCCTGAAACAATGTTCAAATATTGCCCAAAATGCGGCACACACAAGACTATGAAAGTTAAGCAAGAAAAAACTGCAAGAAGAAAAAAAGGTATGTCAGCGACCGCAAGGAAAATGAAACTTAAAAGAAGAGGGTATGGTAATCTTGGTAAATATAGTAAGAGACCTGTCACTCAAACAAAAATGGCTTCTAAAACATCGAAGAAAGTTGATCTGAGATTAAGCTGCCCTGATTGTGGAAAGAAATGGGTACTTTCATATCCCAGAGCCAAAAGAGTAGAGATGGTAAAATAATCTAAACTCTTCTTTTAAATCTCTTTTAGAATTTTTAGATCGTTGGTTCTAGTATCTTTTGAGCTCACTTCAAAGACCTTAAAAAGACATTGATGCCAGTTTTCAACAATATGCCAATGCTTTATGAAATTGAAGGAAAACAACTTTTTAAAGAAAACAAAATACCAGTTCCTCGATTCAGAGCATATACTGATTCCAGCAGTATTAGTCAGTTTGTTGAGGAAATTGGTAGTGATGTTATGATGGCTAAAGCACAAGCTCTTTCAGGGGGAAGAGGCAAAGCGGGATTGATAAAAAAAGTCTCAAGTGCTGAAGCTGAGGAATACATTCAAAGTATCTTAGGCAGAGATCATAGAGGTAAACCTGTTGAAATTGTTATGTTGGAGGAACCTTTGGAAATCGAAAAAGAGTATTATCTTGCTGTTATGTTAGACAACGAATCTGGAAAGTATCTAATTATTGCTAGTTCTCGTGGAGGAGTAGATATTGAAGAAGTTGCTGAACACTATCCAGATGATATTTTCAAAAAATCTCTTTCGATTTGGGATAATCCTTTTTCATATCTGTTCATAGATCTAGGGAAGAATCTTGGTTTTGAAGCAAAAACACTAACTTCTTTTACCAACTTAATGACAAACATGGTCAACATGGCTAAGCAAAGAGACCTTACTCTGGTTGAGATCAACCCATTAATATTGACACCTGATAAGAAGATAATTGCAGCAGATTCTAAAGTGGTAATAGATGGCAATTCAGATTTTAGACAAGCAAATATTGCATCTTTAAAATCTCAAAGAGATAGACACACAGAGTTAGAGTTTGAAGCAGATCAAGCAGGTATAAGCTATGTTCAACTTGATGGAGAGATTGGGATTATCGCTGGAGGAGCAGGTCTTTCAATGGCGACCTGTGATTTGCTAGAATTCTTTGGTAGTTCTCCTGCTAATTTCCTAGATGTAGGAGGAGGAGCTGATGAAATAAAAATTGAGAAATCTTTAGAAATTCTTTCAAGGCAAAATATCAAGGGGATTTTCGTAAACTTCTTTGCAGGAATCACTAGATGTGATGATGTAGCTCAAGGAATCATCAATGCTTCAAAGAAATTTGAGATAAAAGTTCCAATAGTAATTAGATTAGTAGGAACCAATGACAAAAAAGGTATTAGTATTTTAGAGGAAAATGGAATAAAGGCATATGGTGAGATGGAACCCGCTGCAAGAAAAATTATAGAGCTTGTTAAAGGAGGAAATTAAAATGGCAATTCTGTTAGGTGAAAACACTAAAGTTATTGTGCAAGGGATTACTGGAAAACAAGGAACATTCCATGCAAAATCTATGATTGGTTATGGTACTAAAGTTGTAGCAGGTGTTACTCCAGGTAAAGGAGGTCAAGAGCATTTAGGTGTGCCAGTTTTTGACAGTATGAAAGAAGCTGTTGAAGCAACACAGGCAACTGCTTCTGTTATTTTTATTCCTGCAAGATTTACTTATTCTGCGGCTATGGAAGCAATAGATGCTGGAATAAATCTACTTACAGTTATAACTGAAGGAGTTCCCGTTCAAGATTCAGCAAGAATAAGGCAAAAGGCGCTAGATAATGATGTAGTAATGGTAGGACCAAATTGCCCAGGATTAATTACTCCAGAAGCAAGTAAAATTGGTATTATCCCTGGAAAAATCTGTACTAAAGGAAATGTTGGTATTGTGAGTAGGAGTGGTACTCTCACATACGAGATTATACAAAATTTGACCGTAAATGGTTTTGGTCAATCAACTTGTGTAGGTTTAGGCGGAGATCCAATAAAGGGTATTGGTTTTAATGAATGTTTGACATTGTTTGAAAACGATCCTCTAACAAAACAGATCATACTTGTTGGGGAAATAGGCGGAACAGGAGAACAACAAGCAGCAGATTTAGTCAAAAAGGAGATAACCAAACCGGTATATGCATTTATTGCTGGACAGACTGCACCACCTGGTAAACAGATGGGTCATGCTGGTGCTATAGTTCATGGAAAATCAGGAACAGCTAAAGAAAAAATGCGTATCTTAAGCGAAGCAGGAATTACGACAGTAAAAACCTCAAGTGAAATACCATTACGAATAAAAGAGAATCTGTGATTCTCATTTACTTTTTATTTTTCTCATGGGATAGGAGGGAGAAAAGTTTCTTCATACTCTAAATCTATAAGATCTGGTCCAAACCTATTTTTTATTGTATAAGTTATCTTTATTGTCAAAGCAAGACTGCTGTTGAATTCACTTTCCACAAACACTAAGGACCCACCTAACGTTCTATCTCCTTCAACTTGATAGAATGACCACCAAGCTGATGTAGCTAAAACAGTTCCATTTTGAATACCCTCAGTTGTAAAATATTTAAGTACTTGATTCCAAGAGCCATCATGTTTGAAATAGATTGTAAACGGAACATAAACCATACCTTCCAAAGGATAGTAATCAGAGGAAAGGAGAGAAATATCATCAATTCCAGTTGTTATTCCCTGAGTTCTGATTGAATTATCAATAACTGGAATGAAGATTACAAGTGATAAGATAACTGAACAGAAGATAATTAGTTTTATTCTTTGTTTTTTAACTGTGAATAACTCTATAAACCATTTCTTTGTGTTCTTCCATTTATTAACAAAATATTCTTTGATTCTTACTCTGAATTCTTTCTTCTCTTTCTGTTGCATTTCATCAAATTTCTCTGAAGCAACTTCTTCTTCTTCCTTTTTCTTATCAGGAGATAAAATCAGATAAGCACCTAATAGAATGACAGCTGCCAGAAGAATATACCTTACAGCTGCGTTATCAGCTAACCACAATCTAAGATAACCAATTTTTCTTATTAGAAGCACTGTTTTACCTACAACTGCTTCATATGGTATAAGAGATGTTAATCCATCGTAACTATCCGCATAATTATTTGAGTTTGGATTATCTCCGCTAACCCTGAAAAAGTACTCTAATCCATTCCCTATGTCTTCTTTAGTTATATTAATCACACGATGAATAATTAGAGTTCCTCTATTCAATGAGGTATCTGAAACGTAAACAATTACATCCCCAAGTTCAATTTTTTCTGGAGAGCACTTGTAAATAAGAAACATATCACCTTTATCGTAAGTAGGCCACATGCTTGAATGTGGACCATTTTCTATAACTACTAAAGATAAACCAAAAATTCCTCCAAACATCATTTTGAAAATAATGAAAATTATCAATCCAAATATTATGAGAATAGCTACTTCTTTGGCATCAATATCACTGACAAACTTTTTAACAAATGTACTTGCCTTTTCCTTTAGGGTTTTATCATCAGAGGAAGACATTATGTTAATTGATTCAAAGGATATTATAAAAATTTGCTTTTGAATTCTTTATCTGTTCTCAAGGTTTATTAAGTAGTTTATAAGGTAAGAACTGATGAAGCAGAGTCAGAGACTTGTTCCAATCACAAGGATGTTGATCCACACTCCACCAGAAGTAGGTAGTGAATTTTTTATAGAAATTGAGGGGTATCTACCAGATCCAGCATGGGAAATGTTTAGAGAACAAGTTTCAATAGATGAAACAAAACAAGTAGTGTCAATCAAAATTTATGGAAAAAGAGACCCTAATCTTATGGCAGCACAAGTTGTTAAGAATTTCAGAAAAAGTATTTCTTTAATCCTTAAAACAAAGGGCAAATGGATTATCCAATGTAACGACAAAAATCTCGAGATTGAAATCTAATTAAGAAGAAGAGGATTTTCATACAAATATTTTAATAGACATTAGAATGCTGTAGTCAATGAATTACGACCGAAGTAAACCGCTGATTGAACTGTCACTCGAATATCTGAAGAGTTTCGGAATTCTTTCTCACGATTTATCAGTTATTACAGGACCTTCCAAACATGCAATAGATTTTCTGATAATAATAAAGGAATTACTAGTAGGTGTTTGGGTTTTAGACTGGAAAAGAAGTGTCGGAACAGATAAAATTATTCATATAGAACGTTTAGTTCAAAGGTCGAACCTGAGTGGTGGGTTCATAATAGCTAATAATTTTTCCCCAAATGCGAGAGATTTAGCAAATCAAACTGATACCTTAGAACTAATTGAACGAGCAGAAATACTTTATCACACTTAATTTTCATTAAACCTAATTTTGTTTACTTCCACATATTGGACAATAGTATGAGTTTAAAGGAAGCTCTTGACCACATCTAACGCAAAAAATAATTTCTCCCTTCTCTTTCTGAGAATATTTAGAAAGTATTTCAAGTGACCTGTGTACTAGATCAATTAGAGCTAAGTAACTGTCTAGTGCAAGATCTTGATAATCTTCGTCATTAACTTTTTTTGCATCCAAGATAGTTCTTGAGAAACTGTACAGGTTTGTGGGAATGTTTGGTATATTCAACTTAGTTGTAGATTGGATTTTAGCTGGAGACCAGTCTCTAGATCCAGTTAGAACCAGTTCTAGATAATTAGGTAGCGTGAGGAGATCACCATAACATGCGGTTATGGTTGCATCATTCTCAAATAGCTTGATATATTCTTTTGGTTCTCCTTCTACTGAAATTTTGTTAGATTTTTCTGTAAAAGATATATGCCCTTTCCCAGTTATTTTTGAGTCATCTACCAACCAGAGTAAATCAGTAATGATATGCTTTCCTTCTTCATAAATACGTGTAATTAATCTTGTTGGAATAACGTCTTGAAGATTGAAACCATAATAAGTATTCAATTTATTATTTTCGAGAAAATACATGTTCGGATGCAAAGCGCTACCACTAATCGTTCCTTCATAAATTGTGGTCAATGACCTGAATATGATATTGGTGATAGTATCCATTTGTTCCGTTTAACTAAGGACATACTCCAATATAAATAATTGTTAATCTGCAAAATTGAGTTATTCTACTAATGAATAATTTCAGCGCGTTAAGACAACCGCTACTTTTTTAAGTAATATTTAGCTATTTTGATTTGATTAATTATAATCAAGGGTGAATTAAAAAATGAAGAAACGAGGAGTATCTCCAGTAATCGCTACAGTTTTGCTAATAGCACTTGTGACAGCAGCAGCTGCCATTGTGTTCTTAGTGGTTATACCAATGTTACAAGGATCACCTGAAGCTATTATTACTATCACACCAGGTTCAACTAACACTACCACTGGTGACAGAGCTATACAGATTAAGGTTGAAGCCAAAAATGGACCATTAAATATAACGGGTGTATCAGTAATAGGTTTAACAGGAGTTCAAATTCTTGATCTTCCGGAAGGAAGTAGTTTAATAGGTACTGTTATTGCGGAAAATGAGTTTGATACCTTATATATTGTTGGCCCGTTCGCACTAGGTGCTGTTTACGATATAACATTAAGCTTTGGTGAATTGGATAAAACATTTTCTCACACGGCATAAATTCTTAATTCTTTTATTTTTTTATTTTATTTTTCAATCCTTAGTAACATCGTTAAAAAGAATAGTTTTATTTAGATATAGCTCATACCGTGTCAGAGATGTTTACAGAAGTTAAAAATCCTAAAACCTCCCAAGAGCTAGAAAAACTAGTAAAATCACTGTATGGTAATGAAATCACAATAGAAATGTTTGTTGATTCTACTCTAGAAGATAAAAATTCTAAAATCAGTCTAATAAAATCGGGGGAGAAGTTTACTGGTTATCTAATTTGGTTAAAAGAAAGAGAAGTTGAAGAAGAAGATGAAGAAGAAGCTAGTGGAAAAAAAACTGTGACAAACATCTTTGCAATCGATGAAATTGTTTTACTTCCTGAGGAACAAACTGAGGAAAGAGCTAAAGAATTGGCACAAGATTTAGATGAGGAAATAAAGAAAAATGATTGTTCTATTGCAGAATTAACTATTCCAAGCCAATCTTTCTGGTTAATTCCTGTTTTAGTAAATGAAGGATTGTTCAATGTTGCTATTCTCAGAGTAAGCAAAGAGCTAGAGAAAAGAACTGAATTTGTTCAAATATTTAATAAAATCCAAGAAGGGATTAAACCTGATATCATAAAGTTAATGATTTCTAAGGAAGGAGACTATAAATTGGAAATAATCGAAGAACCTACTGATTACAAGAAAATACTTGAATCAGGTTATTCACCTGAGATTGTAAGCATGATCTTCAATGTAGAGAAAAACAAAGAAGAGGAACTTCTTGAAAATGTAAATCAAATAGCAGAATGGCAAGAATATGCATTCTCTTTAGTCAAATACTATTAACTATTTAGTTTCTCAAGTTCTGAAGAGATTATTTCTCTTGTTTGTTTGGGGAGATCAGTAATAATTCCATCCACATTTCGTCTAACTAGTTTTCTAATTTGTTTCTCATCATTAATTGTCCAAGGAAAGACCTTTTTACCTTGTTTATGATAAAAATTAACTGCCCTTTTGGTAAGAAATCTGTAGAAGGGGTTCATTGCGTCAATGAAATCATTTAGAGCGACACTTTTGTTCTGATATATTGGGAAAATATAAAGATAAGCTAACTCATATCCTAAAGTTGAATTTTTCAAGTTTACAATTGGTTCATGAAGAAATGAGCTTACAAGAATTCGGGAATTGTCTCCACCTACTTCATTTAAAAGAGAATCGAATTGTTCCTTCGTCACATCACATTTTAATTCAATATTAAATTTAATTTTCGAGAGGAATTGCTTAAGAACATCTTCTAATAGAGGAATAGGTTCACCATTTGGTAGTTTGAACTTTTGAATAGTTTCAAGATTTGATTCAGCTATTACTATATTGTTATCCTTATAGGGAATTGTGTCATTATGAAAAACGACAAAATAACCATCCCTAGTCAAATGAGCATCCAACTCTATCATATCAGCCTTTTGTTTAACAGCTAATTCAAAAGCTTTAATGGAATTCTCATGTTCTTTTATAGAAGCGCCTCTATGTGCAATAATCAAGGGTGTAGTATATTCCACCATATTATCAGTTTTTTTTCAAGATTGATTAATCTTGTGTTTTTCAAAAAATCTTAACTCGACATATTTTTAAAATTGAAGAAGAAGGGAGAAACATGGAATACAAAATTAAGGACATAAATCTAGCTGAAGAGGGTCGAAAGAATATAGACTGGGCAGAGTCTAGGATGCCTGTTCTTATGGAATTAAGAAGGAAGTTTGCAGAAACAAAACCATTAGAAGGTATGAAGGTAGCAGGATGTCTTCATGTAACAAAAGAAACAGCAGTTTTGGTTGAAACTTTGATAGCAGCTGGAGCGGAGGTTTCTTGGAGTGGGTGTAATCCTTTATCTACAAAAGACGATATTGCTGCTGCTTTAGCAGCTAAAGATATCTCCATATTTGCTTGGTATGGAATGTCCAATGAAGAATTCTATTGGGCAATAGACAAGGTTTTGGAATCCAAACCTACTTTAACTTTAGATGATGGAGCTGATCTAATATTTCGAGTACATTCTGAATTTTCAGATCTAGCTGAAACTATCATAGGTGGAACCGAAGAAACAACAACTGGTGTTCACAGATTGAGAGCAATGGACAGAGCTAAAAAACTCTTGTATCCAATAATGGCAGTAAATGATGCAGAAACAAAAAGTGACTTTGATAATTACTATGGAACAGGTCAATCTACACTAGATGGAGTGTTGAGATCAACTAACATCATAATTGCTGGTAAAATCGTTGTTATAGCTGGTTATGGACACTGTGGAAAAGGTTTGGCTAAGAATTCATCGGGATTAGGGGCTGATGTAATCATAACTGAAGTTGATCCAGTTCAAGCTCTTAAGGCTGCAATGGATGGGTTTAGGGTTATGAAGATGGATGAAGCTGCAAGTTTGGGCGATTTATTCATTACTGCAACTGGGATGAAGGATGTTATTGTAAAAAAACACTTTGAAAGCATGAAAGAAGGTGCTATTGTATGCAATACTGGACATTATGATGCTGAAATAAACATCCAAGAGTTAGAAGATTTAAGCACAGCAAAAAGAGAAATAAGAAAAAATAATGAAGAATATCTAATGCCAGATGGAAGAAAATTGTATCTTCTAGCAAAAGGAAGATTGGTAAACTTATCTGCTGCTGAAGGTCATCCTTCAGAAGTTATGGATATGTCATTTGCGAACCAATTGTTAAGCTTAATTCATCTTGCAGAAGAGGGTAAAAGTCTCGAAAATAAAGTTTATGATATTCCAGATGAACAAGATAGAAAAATAGCAGGTTTAAAACTGTCACTCATGGGATATAAAATAGATATATTGACTCCTGAACAAGAAGCCTATAAGGATGCCTACTTTGAAGGCACCTAATTCTTCTATACCACCCTTTTTTTCTATTTCCTGAAAACTTCCGTAATATTTTTAGGAGAGAGGTTCATATTATGAGTTATAAGAAAAGGGGAATACCACCTTGATTAAACATCTACTTATTATTACAACTTATGGTCAAATTTTCTATAGTCAAGAATTTGAAAAAACAGAAGAAGCTGTTGATATTGCTCTAACAGGGGGGTTGATGAGCGCAATTTATTCAATGGCAACAGAAACCCAAAGAGAAAAGATTTCTGAATTTGAGCTGGTAACTTCAAGGATCATTTTTCAAGAAGAGGAGAATGATTTACTGTTTGTTTTATCAGTAGATAAAAGAATGGATACAAAAGACACCGAAGAATTACTAGATATGATTGCTAAGAGATTCTATGAAAAATACGGTGAAATAAGAGTAGATGGATTAGTATTAACTGATTTTGAAGCTGATGCTACAGAAATAGTTTACAAGAAACTATGGTATTTGGACACTCAAAAAAGGAAATTCAGGATAAGAGACTATTTAGCAACATTTTTTGTAGCATTAACTTTGTGTTGGTATTCTCTACTTATTTTCGGATCCCCTCCGTTTAAGGGAATGGCTGATTTCGATATAAGAACTTTCATCTGGGATGATGTACTTGGTTCTTTATCGAATCCTGTAGTACTGACGCTTAATATCCTATTTCTTATAGCAGTTATAGCTATTCCTGCAATAGCTGTCTATCTGCTTTTCAAATTTACATATGTTAAGGATACTTTCAGATTTGCAAAAGATTATTTGACTAGACCAACAAGAGCAAGTTACTCTGAACTGTTACCAAATTACTTCCTAATCAATATTTTAACATCTTTTCTCGTATACGTAAGTTTTATGCTTTTCGCGGGAGGTTTCTGGTCAGAGACAACAGTCTTTCCTCTCTTTCCTGGAAGTTTGGTAGGTGGTTTAACCGAAGAATTTGATTTTACAAATTTCGCAACAAGTGACATTGGAGATCAGATGTTTCTTGGGATTCTTGCATGGTTTACATGGGTTTTTGTTTTTCCACTCATTTATTCACTGCTATTGGGAGAAAGGAAGTGGTTGAAAATCTACCGTAATGCAGTTTTTATTGCTTCTATTGCTATTTTCATATATATGATCGGCTATATTTTCGGTGGTATAAAATATTTAGAAGCAATTGGATTTCACCCAACCAGTGATATATTTAGAGACGAAATGCGTGAAATAACGTATCAATTGCTTGTCAAAATCCCTCTTAACATATTCTTTTATGGATTTTTACTATTCTTAGGTATAGGGGTAAACAGAGTAACTCCTTCAAAAACCCGAATACCATCTATTTTTGCAGTTGGTTTTGCAATATACATTACATTAATTATTCAAAGATTGGTATTCTTCAGTCTCTACCAATATGTAACATGAAGAGAAGAAGAAATTTCTTCTTTTTTTTAGCTAGAAAATTTTATATCACTAGAAATTCATGTCTTCAAGTGAGATGTTAAATGCTAAAGTTTAGTGTTCGGTTTTTCTTTCATAATAGAAAGAGGACTTATCAAGCTATAATGACATTAACTTTAGCTCTCGTCATATATATTTCTACAACCCTTTTAGTCAAAGGATATGCATCCAATATAAGTGGAATGGCAGAGATTATTCAACCTTCAGATCTTCTTCTTGTTATAGAAGAAGGAAAGAGTTTATCCGAAAGTAGAATAAATGTTGAAGTGTTAGAATTTTTAGAGGAATACGCTAGTAGAACACCAAACTTAGAGGTGATTTTACCGGAATTATATATTCCAGTAGTGGTTGAAGGAGAAACAGGAACAAGGTTAACGACGCATTTACGATTGCTCAACATCAGTGATTTCGAGCGATTTCAATCTCATCATTATGAATTTCCCCCAACAGAACTAGAAAATGATGAAGTAATCATAGGACAACAACTTGCTTATCTGACTGCTGCAGGAGTAGGATCCTTAATAAGAATTGAATTTAGTGATTATCAAGTAAATGAGTCATTTGTACTATCACATAATGAAAGCTATTCTGTAACAAACATAATTAAATCAGGTCACGAGTATGATATAGAGTTAATGGGATCGCTATCCAGTTTTGATCTAAATACATCTTTGGATTATTTCTCATTTATAGAATTAAGAGTTCTAGATATTAGGGAAATTGAAACAATTAGAACCGACATTATAAATGAATTCAGTTTCTTAGAAGTGCTTGATGAGAAACAGACTCAGAATTTCATCATTTTTGCTACAAATGACGTAATAAGAACCCTAACTCTTCTAGAGCTTTTATTTTTTGTTTTAATGCTTGTTTCTATTTCATATAGCATTTACACATTAGTTAGAGAGAGTGAAGGAGAGATTTTTACATTAAGATCTATTGGAGCTACTAAAAGGCAAATAGTTATGTTATTCATGCTTCAATCTCTTTATATTGGAGTAATATCAGCTTTACTTTCTCTAGTAATTGGATATTTAGCTGTGAGTGGTATAGTGGGTTTAGTTACAGCAACAATGGGATTACCATACATAGCATTGAAAGTTGAAGGTTTTTTGGTTGGAATAATATTTCTATTTTCCTTATCATTATCCATAATATCCGGAATAATTCCTTCGCTTGAAGCTTCAAAAATCAAAGTCACAAGGAGGGGCACTAGATGAATCTCAGAAAGATCTTTCTCTACAATGTCCTACCAAAGAAGAGAATACTCTTAGTTTTCATAGGGTTTCTTATTAGTTCAACAATAATTTCTGGGGCTGGAATCCTTATGTCAAGCATTGTAAATAGTACAGCAACATATCTAGGAGAGGATGAGAGTATATTGGTAATTTCAAATCCAGAGGCATCGAC
>JAGLXK010000237.1 GCA_023132955.1 Candidatus Heimdallarchaeota archaeon | reverse complement strand
GTGTAATATGTCAAAGGATGAATCCGAGAGTAAAGATCTGAATATCATAAAGTTGAGAAAAGGAGAAACTGTTGATATAAGCAAAGCTTTAGGGTCAAATAGGCGTATAACAATTCTGAAACACTTATCTGAGGAAGAGCTCAACTTATCTGAAATTGCTAACAAAATTGACAGTACTCCTCAAGCCGTTTATCATCATTTACAGATTCTTGAGAAATCAAAATTGATCTATGTAATCAGAGAAGAAGAAATCAAGAATATGGCAAAAACCATAAAGTACTATCGCGCAAGTTATCAACCCGATGCAATAAATCTTCTTCTTTGGGCTCCTCTTGATGAATTGGAACCCACAGAATTAGAAGCAAGGGTTCCTTTACCTGAAAGACCTGTACAGAGAATTGTAAGAAAAATGGCAGATAAGGTTTTTACAGATTTAAATGAGTTTAAAATTGAAAGTCTAACATCAGTAATAAAGAATATGATTGATTTAACCCATGAATCTATGAACTCCCTCAAGACTGACTATGGATTTGACATAGATGATAAACTCTGGAACTTAATTTTGCTTTTTTCTAATCTTTCAGTTCTAAATGCAGTAAAAAAAATGGCTGAAGATAAAAAACATAGGAATGAAGTTAATACATTATTATCCTTGCTATTTGAGGAAATAGAAGAAATGTAATGTTAAACAATGAGAAAACTTACTTCTTACTTACCTTGTTGTTGTTAGATGTAGATGAAGAGAAATCAAGAGTTTTTTGACTTGGTGTTTGAATATCTTTAAGTTCCACTTTCACACCAATCCGCTTTACATCCCTTAAAGCTTCTTCTAGATAATGCTCTTTGTCGATTTTTTGAACGTCAACGAGAGTTGGATGTTGAGCTCGTTTGTATAGGGAAGAGCTTCCTTCAAGAATTATGAAGGGAAATCTTTCAAAATCCTTCCATATTTCATCTAAATTTAGATCCATTCGCATAGAATAATCTTCGAGAGCACCGATAGCAGGGGTTTTTGATTTGTAATCTTTCGGATTCCTTCTGATGGGACCAAGAATGGTTGTTTTTTGGATAAGTTCTTCTCCAGAATTTTTCTTAAATTCAAGACATAACTCAATCACTTTTCTTCTAGCTTTTTCAAGATCTCCATCTTCCAGAACACATTGTAATGCAGCTTTTTGAACTTCTTTTGCGAATGGTGAAGTATCACTGCGAATTGCTTCAAAACCAACAATTGTAAGGTCACCAGTTACAACGCTGATATAACTGTATCTCTTCTTCGTTTCAGGAGCAAAAACAATTCTTAAGGCTAGATCAACAAATTCTAATTCCATCTCTTTTGGAAGTTTAGACTCATAAAACTCCAATAATTCTTGAACCTCAGGAGCATCTGATAACTTAAAAGATTGTCCTTCCTTAATTCTTTCTGCTAAGTTAAATATTGCATCTGTGTCAGCTAGTTTCACAAAAATACTATCTGTATCTCCATAAATCACCTGACATTTATTATCAGATATTTCTTGCGTCCATTTATCCACTTTCTTAATATATTCCTTTGCAATACTTGTAATTGCATTAGCGATTTCAGTATCATAAAAGCGACTTCCTACGTAATTATGACTACCATAAAGTGAGTTAGCTGTGACTTTCAGAGCACCTGATTTAGTCTTTAATTTGTGGAGTTCTTTCTCTAAACCTCTTTTTTTCTCAGAATCCGAATAAGTTCGAAGATATGTTTCAAGATCAGAGATTTCTTTCTTAATTTCCTTTCTCTCCTCCAGAAGATCCCTCATCATCACTCGTATCCCAGTATCAGGTTCGTTACGAAACTTTTTCTCAGGTAATGCCATGGACCCCTCATAGCTTTCACCTCCAATGTTAAATGCAACCATGATTGATGGAAACATTGATCTAAAATCAGCTATTAATACAGCGGAATGCAAAGTACCTTTTGGAACTAAAACAAACCCTCCTATTGCCATTGATCTTGTGCTCTTTCTATAAGCTAATTCTTTTCTCGTTGGTTCAGGTGGTATTAATGTATCTTTATGTTTCAAAACTCTAAAAAGTTGAAATTCTCCTATGTGTCTTGGAGTTGAGTATATTCCCTCAGAAGGGCGAAGACCTACAAGTTTTATAACCTCAACCCATTCTAGCATACCCATTTCGAAAAACAGATGATAAATTATTTTTGAGTCTAAAGTGCAAGAATCAACAAGCTTTTTCTCATAATTCTTCTGATTCTTTAAGTAAACATTAGACCAATATTGATTAATTGTATCATAATCGGCTTCTCTTTCAATATTCAGAAGTTCTCTGGAGAATTCAGTCAGATTTTTCTTACCAGATTTTGTTCTCAACCATCGAGTACTTTTAACTAGATCGTAGGAAATATAACCTGGGATTCTATAGCCTAAATATCCTACTGGCGGTTTGATTTTAGCATCTTGAAATGGTCCCAGTCTCTCTGAATCTAACCCTAGAGTTTCCATGCGAGCAATAAGATAAGGTAAGGTTACTTGATTTCCGTTAAAAGTAACAATTATTTCTGGTGAAATAGAATGAATTTCGTTGATTAGATTATTAATAAGTTCTCTTTCACAATCATTGTCTTCTTTTTCAAGAAAGAAGTTTTTAGACTCTATATTGATTCCATCTTGACTCCAACTTATAGATGCAGTAATAATTCTTTGTTTGCTTTCTCCTAGAATACTGGAAAAATTCTGGATTTTTTTACCTTCTTTTGTCAAAGAGTTGATAACAATATTTAGACTAAGAATAGTAAATTGAAAAGGTTCTCTTTTTTCCAAATTCTTAATATTATGAAAATCAGTTTCTATAACTCTTCCAAATTCATGAGATTCTTTCTCTTCATAATTAGATATTTCAACCCAATTGAGACTTTTGATATTTGTGTCTATAAGAAATCTTGAAACATAAGAAATATCCTTTTCATAGCTTTCAATCCCTTTTTCTTTTAATTTATTACTATATTTATAAATACGCCAAGGATTTCTACCAAGTATTTTGTAAAGAAAAATTGGTTTATTTTGATAATATTTGTATTTAGTAATTTGGTAGTGATTCTGTATCCAATCTCCAAATTCCTTTTCAGTATAAAGAAGACTCTGAATTGCATTTGTAGTCTCTGCAAGGTCGTCAATATAGAAATATGGATAAAAACCAGTCACATGGATGATTAGAGTCTTATTATCTTTTGTCTTCCCTCTTATTCTAACAATAGGTTCTTCAGTTTCATTTTCCTTTTCGCGAATAAAAAAGTCTAAATCTATTAATAAGAATTCCAAAGGAGAGGGAGTGTCATTCATCTCTCTAACACTTTTCACGCACTGTTGATGTACATTAAT
>JAGLXK010000236.1 GCA_023132955.1 Candidatus Heimdallarchaeota archaeon | reverse complement strand
GTCTTTCATCATTCCATTTTTCAATTACTCTTCTATATATTTCCCTATCTATTTTATTATGGTATCTTGATCTGTGTTGGATAAGTAAATCTTTGTTATTCCTAATCCCTGTTTCTAGAAGATATTTAGATGAGGGTGTAGAGTATTCTGAAGGACCATCTTTCCCTTCTTCAGGCTCTAGTGAAGGTAAATCGTTTAAAAGATCAAAAACTTGGTAGGAATGATTTTTCTTATTGAATTCAGGATATTCTAGCTTAGATTTTTTTTTCCAACCCAATAATATGACGCGTCGTCTTTTTTGTAATACCAAAAAGTCAGATGAATCTAATATTTTGTATTGCGTTACATAACCTATTTTATCACATGTTTCTTCAAAATCCTTTATTATAGAATTGTTTTTAGCTGAGAGTATTCCTGGTACATTTTCAAATACGAAAACATTGGGTTTATAGTGTTTTACAAAGTTAAGGTACAGTCTGTAAAGATAATTCCTTGAATCATTTTTCATTTTGTTTGGATCTCTACTTCTCCCAACAATTGAATATGACTGACAGGGAGGTCCCCCCAGAATTACATCAATTTTACCTTTCTCTTTATATTTAAGAAATCTTGTTATCTTATTCTTTAATGTACTTATTGAATTAAATGAAATTTCTGATAAAATTGTTCTCTCTTTAATATATTTATCAAGCCTTTCTGTTTTTTCTATTAGTTTTGATCTTGTAATTTCTGAATTTAAATATTCAAAGTATGTTTCAGTTTCCTCATTTTCAAGCAGTTTATGAAATGCTAATCTAGTTTCTAATGTCATTGAAGCATATTTATTCATCTCAATGTGTGCTAAAGGTTTAAAATCTTCATTAAGAAATCCTTCAAGATGACCACCAGGTCCTGAAAATAAATCCAAAACAAGATAATTTTCTTTCATACTCTTTAACTTCCCTTTATCTTTAGCATTATTACTGACTATCATAGATAAGGTCATATTAATTTCTTCTATTGTTTTTTCTATATTTCTCATAATCCTTAAGTTCTTGTATTTGAAAAATCTGTGGAGTTCCAATTCTGAAATAATTACCAAAATGCGTCAATAATCTATCACTAAATGGTGGAAGTAATGTTGCAATTACAGTTTTTGGTTCTTTTCGAACTAATTCTGAAAATTCGGATTTATTTATTTGCACAACATCATTCAAATCAACAAGCATTTCATTTATTTTGTGTTCTGAAATACATGGAAGATAAAAATATCTAGGGTTAGAAAAATTAGATATTTTCTTTACTTTATCCCATTTTGTGCTTGATATTTCTTTTTTTAAATCTATATTTAGTAGCATATTCATATCTTTTAATTTACAACAAAGGATATTAGGTATTTTCTTATCTATTAAATCACAAGTAGATGAAACTACTATTAAATAATCTTCCTTTAATTTTAGAATCTCTCCTGAAAGAACAATAAGGTGATCCTGAGATTTTTTTTTCACATTCTTATTCCAGAATTTCATTGTTCTACTTAATGGGGGGACCATTATCGTTTGATTCGCATCTATTTTTTCTGACCAGAGTTTATCTGCAATTAAGGTGATACCTATTCTTGATATCAATTGTTCTTTGTATGAATCAAGTTCTTCCAATGTTTTATTAGAGTATTCCATATAATGAAAATTTTCCCATAAGAATTTTGATTCTATATTCCTTATGTTTTGATTTATTTCGAAAAGAATCGGAATTATTTTATTCTGTAAGAATTTATCTATTTTTTTTGCTAAAATATCGATTCCTTCATCTTTGGATACGACTTCAATTGGTACAAAATCAGGTTGTAGTAATTGATGGAATTCTTTTTCAGAAATCTTATGGAGATATCCAGAATAGAATATAACGGGGAGATAAGTTATTGATTTTACATTTTCTTTGAACCAAATTAAACTTTCTATTAAATCTCCATTTTTCACAAGCATTAAATCTATAATAAGTATAGAATAATATCCTGTTTTTAGTTTTTCAAGAGCTTCTTCCTTGGTAGGGGCTATTTCAATTGAAAGTTTAATATCAGAGTTTATTTCATTGAATTCTTCAATTAGTTTATCTTCAAAATAATCTTCTGGCTTATCTTCAACATATATTACTCTACACATTTCCATTTTCAACAATTCACACCTCTAATTTATCTGGTATATTAATTACAAATTCTGCACCGTTTTCATTGTAATTTGTTTTGATTGTCCCGTTTAGATCTTCAACAATCTCTTTTACAATAGAAAGTCCCAATCCAACACCATCACGTTTAGTTGAAAAATATGGTAGAAAAATTAATTCTTCAAACTCAGGATCAATTCCGGGTCCATTATCATTAAAAGATAAAACTAGATAATCTTCAAATTTATTAATCTCTAATTTCATTTCTATTTTATCTGTATGTAAATTACACCAGTAAATACTATTATCTATGAGGTTTTGAAAGATCACATTCCAATTTCCTTTTAATTCAAAGATTTTAACATCTTCTCCTTTAATATCAAGGTTTATTTCTACTTTCTTTTTAATTTTATACTTGGTTCTAGTAAATCTCAATATACTTGCAAATGTATCTCTACATACTTGACCTATGTGAAAAGTGCTCTTTTCTAGACTTTTTTTACTACCAGATAAAGGTTCTAGGTTTTCAAAATGTCTTTTGATTTCATCATTAGATTCTATTATTAATCTCAAATATTCTTTTTTTTGTTCGAGTTCAGAAATTTCTTGATCTATTGAATTTAGAAAACGAAGAATAGATCTTGAATTGCTTCTAATAGAACCAATATGTGGTTTTACATTATGGATAGCTTCATCTGCAAAAGCACCCATTACAGATAACTTTCTATAAATCATTAGCTGATCTTTAATTATATCTAGGGTTCTTGTTATATTTTCATCATATCCTTTTATTAAAGCAGTAATCTCATCTTTTTTAATATCATCATTATTTTTAACATAGTTCTTTAAATCAGCTAAATAGAATTTCTCAAAGATATCGATTTCTTTTTCTTTTTCCTTCTTTTCTTTAATTTTTCTTTGACGATGTAAAAATCTCTTTCTTTCAATTATGTTAATTGCATCTATTATTCTATTTTTGAAGGTTTCAAGCCTTCTTGATTGCATTATTCCTTGTCTATCTGATCTATCTTTCAAACTTGGATTTTTTTCTCTTGTAATAAATACATTGCCTGAAATCTGGTTGATGCTCAATCTTAATGATGGATTTTGAACCCTTCTAGCGTTAAGATCTAACCAATCGTGTCCTGGTTCACCATAAGGATAAATACGAAAACCATCTCTATGTATATTCAATCCACTACTTTCGTCTAAAAGCTCCTTCACTTCAGTTAAGGTTTCTTTTTTCAAAATCTCTTTTAAAGTTCTAATTGCTTCAGGATCTCTATCCCAAATTTTAATGTCGATCTTGAATGGACCACAATCATACAATTGTTGATCTTTTGATCTAGTAATATCATCCTCAAAAAATCCCTCAATTTCTTGGTCTTCAGTCTCTGGTATTTCTAACATAAATTTATAAAAACCTTCTTTATATATGTCTCC
>JAGLXK010000235.1 GCA_023132955.1 Candidatus Heimdallarchaeota archaeon | reverse complement strand
GTTTGTCCGTTTATTATATAATGAAGCTTGGAATAAGAATTAATACACCTAAGAAAATAGCTAAAAACAAATTCAATGTAGCTAAAATTGCATTTTTTGGACTCTCTTTCGTTTTTGGTTTGTCCTATCTATACAATACTTTTCTAGAACCTGCCGTTAATAAAGTTGCAGGAATAGTGAATCCTCTTGATCCAAACGGGAATGGAACACCAGACAATGGAGGGGGTGTCGATTGGCAATCAACTGACCAATATATTATACTTATAGCTGCACTTATAGCTGCATCAGCAGCCTTTGCTCTTCTTTATTCGGGTATAATGTATTCGATAAACAAAAAAGCTAGAACTTTGGATGGTGTTGCTATTGCTACTGCTTCGATACTCCTAATGTTTTACTTGTTATCACAATTTTCTATGCCTCAATATCTAATCGAAGCTTTTCAGACGAAATCCTTTTCGCTTCTCCTACCTTTGTTGAATGACATTTTTTATTACTCTCTAATTGCTCTTGTAACGCTATTAGTTTACCACTTGAGTAGAAGAATTGAGTTGTCCATTATTATTCTGTTTCTTGGCTTTGCATTTGGATATGAAACTACTAATATTGTTGAATTTCTCATTATCCTAAAATGGGATTTTCCAGAGAAATCATATATATCTGCAAATTTGATAAAAGCTTTACAAGGATTACAATATGCAGGTTTGGTTGGGATGGTTACATACCCATTGGTTTTCTATAGAGACACAGCTGCCTTCTTCAAAAAAGCATATATTACAATAAGAAATCAAGGAGCTATTTTACTAGGATTTTTCGTAGTTGTTTTAATAATTGAAGTAATCCTGCAATTCGTATTTACATACTTGGGAATTTTGTTCTCACTAATTATTTTCATTGTAATGGTTGGTTTAGTTAACTCATTAATTACAAAAAAATATGGAAAACAAAGTTTCACTGGATTAATGACAACAATGACTCAAGCTACTCTTCAAATGAGTGATTCTGTCATTCCTACAATGAAAAAACAAACAAAATTCCTTGAAGAAAAATCTATCAGAAGAAGATTTACTTCAATTATTTTAGGTACTACTATACCTCTG
>JAGLXK010000234.1 GCA_023132955.1 Candidatus Heimdallarchaeota archaeon | reverse complement strand
CCATATTGTAAACAATTTTGAATTATCTGGTGTGAACTGTTCAATTATTTTGTGCTTGCCTATTTTTGTCAGATTAAGACTTTCATCATTCATTTTGACACCGAGCTAACTTGTACTTGAATAATTATAAACAATTTTGAAAAGAAAACTTGTCAAAACACTTCATAAGGCTTGAAACAGAAGTAATACAGTGAAGAAAATGTTAACGCAAATCTTAATACTTGCTGAATATTCATCTTATAAAGGAGAATCTAAATGATAATTCCAGAACTTGCTTTTGAATCAGAATGGATATTGAAAGCAATCACAAACGAGATTAGAAGAAAGATATTATACCTTATAGAGGATTATTCTTTTCTAACCTACTCAGATTTATTACGAGAATTAAAATTATCAACTGGTAAACTTAATTTTCATCTTAGACAATTAACTGGTTTAATCGAGAAGAAAGATGAAAAAACATATAGATTAACATCAATCGGAAAGAAATCAATAGATCTACTCAAACAGATTCATTCATTGAAAGATGATAAACAAGAAGTAATTGAGCTGAAGTCATTATTTGAAAACTTGTCGATAAAGAAAATTCATCCCGCAGAGGAAACAAAGAAGAAGTGGTTCATCTCCATAATAGGATTTTTTGTTACAATAATGATCATATGGTCATTGCTGTTCGGTTTTTCAGATACACTTAATTCAATACTATTCTCTCAATTGAAAGCAGTAAATAGAATTTTGATTTTCATTGGTCTTGGTTTGATAATCTTCGGAACCATAGCTGTACTTTCAATCATTTTTGTGCATTATTATATTAAAATGCTAGAATATGAAATTCTTGATACTGAGTTTGTTATCAGAAGGGGTGTGATTACCAGAACAAAAACAATTATTCCTTTCAGGACAATTACCAATCTTCTAATTAAACGAGGTCCGTTGGATAGATTGTTTGGAATATCAACTATATTAATCCAAACAGCAGGGGAAAGTAAATCTAATAATCCAGAGGGCAAGATTGTTGGTATATATTATCCACACAAATTACTGGAAGAGATACTAAATCTTGTTCGATTACTTGACCCGCCTAGATATCTTAAAGAACATTCACTTATTTCAAATTCACCTTTACCAATACGCAAT
>JAGLXK010000233.1 GCA_023132955.1 Candidatus Heimdallarchaeota archaeon | reverse complement strand
CACCATTTGCTCCCATCAGACCCAGTCTAAAATCTGTTAAAGATACAGTAGCAATGGTACCCCAATTAGTTGGATTACCCTTAGAAGAGAAAATATTACTGTATAATTTGTTCAATTCTTGTTCTTGAGAATAGGTTTCCATCTGCACTAAAGAGGGAATTAATAAATTTGAAAGAACAAGAATTACCTGGCTGAAAGCTATCACGAAGATTAGAAGAGCTAATGCAAAATCAACGCCTCTTATCTGAGCTTTCCTTCCCTTAAGGAATGCTTTCAAACCTTTCTTCTTATTTTTTTCTTTCAATTCTTTATTCTCCTTTATCTTCTGCATCATCGCCCAGTATTCTTTCTTCAAGAAGAGATTTAATCTCTGCAAGAGTAGCTTCTAACTCGACTAACTCCATACCTTTGTCAAGAAGATTAGAGGCTCTTTCTTGCATATCTTCTGCTTTTTGGATTCTATCTGAAACCAAATTATCGATTTGGTCCTTAATTTGAATTAAATCTTCTTTGGTACTTATAGACTGTCCAAGTTGTTCTATTTTGTCTTCCAAAGGACCGAGATCAACTGAAACAGAACCAACAATTCCTTCAGAATCTCCATCTGCTGAAGGAATAACTCCTTTTTCTAGAGTACCCATAATTCTGACTACATTAAAACTGATTTGATTAGTTAATCTCTGTAGTTCTTCAACTTGTTCCTTAATATTTTTAACATCGTCTTCAAGTTTTCCCATAGTTTCATCACATCCGATTACTATATTCCAATTGATATCAATGGATTATCTGGTTGAATTAATATCTTGAATGCAAACCAACCTAAGAACATAAGTACCACTGAATGCATTAATCCTGCTTTTACGGACATTTTAGACATTTTTCCTGCCACTAATCCCGAGAAGAACCCTTGAACTGCTAGCATGTGTAAGAATAGAACTTCAAGTACATCCAAATCTATATTCACTAAAAACATTCCAGCTGTTTGTTCTGCTGAAATATTTGCTGAGAAGAATGGAATAAAGAATGTTTGAAATAGAATCACTACAACCAGGATGAAAATTATAAAAGAAGCATAAACAATCCAGACATATGGCTTCATTGCGCCCTCTCTTTCCTTTTTGAGATTTAGGAGAGTCTGTACATATTTTTCAGTTGCTTCAAATATTTCTTCAAGATTCCCTCCAGATCTTTCAGCTTCGAGAATCAATAAAGTAGCTCTTTGTGCTAAAGGAGTATTAATTGACTTTTGAAAGTCAGTCATAGCTTGATTAAAAGGTATCCCCCAAGAAATTTTGCTGGACATTTTCCTTAATTCAGGTGTTAGAGGACCATATTGACGCTTTGCAGATTCTTTAATTGCCCTTGGTAGAGCCATACCTGTACGCTGAGCATTGCTAATTTCCCTCAGAAGATATGGCAAGTTTTCATCAATTCTTGATTGTCTTCTTTCCTCTCTATAAATAATCAGAAATGTGGGAATTCCTATTACCACAATAATTGCTAAAATTACGAAATCATTAATATCGAGAATTGTGATGAAATCATCACCAGTTCGTTGAACAAGAACATCTATTATTCCTAATGTAACTAGAATTACACCAGCAACTCCAGCAATTACCCAGTAAACCAAATCTTGTGTGATTTGAAACTTTTTTACCTCAACTTCAACTTCGTCACTTATTGCCATTTTTTCACCTACATCTCCGGTTGTTGTGCATCAATTAGCACAATAATCACTAATTCTGAAACTGGTATAATTATATAAACCATCACTGCCATTAGCAGATTCGCATTGCCTGCGGAACCGCCTAACATAGACATCATCGCCAAAATTACTATGAAGAATATTGGAGCTACTACTCCCATAACCATGAACAATTCAGCCATTATACCTAAGGTATCAATGAAATTCTTCTCACTTTGAACTTTATCATTCATTAAAGTTTCAGAGGAAACTTCCAAGTATCGTTGTAACTCTCCTCCTGATGTAAAAGTCCCTACAATTCCTTCCAAAAAGCTTGAGTATTTCGCTGAAGGAGATCTAAGAGAAGCTTCTCCAAGAGCATGGACTATATCATAACCAAAAACTTGAATGTCTCTGGATATTTTCCTTGCATCCTTAACAATTGCTTCTCCAATCTTTTCTTTAGTGAGTGATAGAAATATTCGGTCTGGAGTAACGCCTGCAGATGCCATAGCTGTCATATAACCCGCTGTAGTTGGTAAAGCTGCTTCCAATTTTCTTTTTCTATCCCCAACCAAATAACTGGGATATACCCATGTAAAAACAAACATACTAATTAGGACTAAAATTGGTAAAACAATCACAAGTATTACTGATAATTCAGCAACAACAATCTTTACTGCTATAAGAACAACAAGAGAAACAATAGAAAGAATAATAGCCCAAAAAATTCTAACACTGAGATACATTCTCACACTCTTATCTACCCCTGCTTTTCGCAAAGTTAGTTTTAATCCATCAAATTCTGCAAGATATGGTTCTATAAACCTTCCAATATAAGAATAAGCTATAGATTCTATTATTTTTGAACTCATTTTGTTAACCTCAAGGCTTTTTGTAATATTTTTGTTCTACTACACTATATTGAATAAGGACTATTTAACATTTATTCGTATATTGAATCCGTATATATTTCTTTTGAAACTTTTTCTTGTTGCAATTATGAAAAAAACTGACTATTTTTCAGTTTCACAATTTGAAATAGCCGAAAACATAGAAATCAACTGAAGAAAGATAGAATCTTAACGAATCGCTTGAAACAAACACTAACTATAAAAATGATAACACCTTGTTTTTACTCGAATCTAAATGACTCTATATATTATACAGTCTACTGGAGAAATGACAGAGTGTACCAATAAAGAAGTCGCTTTAGCTTCTTCAAATGTTCTAGTAGTTATATCTCATAATCAGAAGAAAATTTACACATGGATAGGGAGTCAATCTTCTCCTCATTCCAAGTTCGCTTGTGCAAGAGAAACAGCTAGATTAAGAATGGAACTAGGATATAAAATCGTTAATTTAGAAGAATCTTCTACCAACAATGATTTCTTAGAAGCTATAGACGAGGCAATAAGTGCGCCCTCTGGAGGATCTGCAACAAAACCTAGACCAAAAACAGCTCCTGTAAAAAAGGAAACTCCTAAAGCAAAACCAAAAACAGCTCCAAAAAAAGCTCCTGTAAAAAAGGAAACCCCTAAAGCAAAACCAAAAAAAGTTACTCAACCAAAGGAGAAAAAGGAAGCTGAACCTAGAAGGTATGAAGCTAAGACTGTGAAAACTAAAATAATTGATATAGAGCATATTTTCAAACAATTACAAGTTCTTCCTCCAATGGAGGATAGTATTCGGGATTATATTCTAGTTGGGGATTCATTATTTATTGCTCCTGAAAATATTGATCAAAGTGATTCTGAATCAAAAGTACAACTTCCTGATGGATCTTTTGTTGCAGATGATTATGTACCAAGATTGTTTCTAGAAAACGGTAAAATTATTGCTGTTGAACTTTGGAGACAAACTTAATATCCCTGTTTCTCCATTACTTTCTTTGCAATTATAGTATAAATGTCATTTACTCCTTCTCCAAGTTTAGCTGAGGATTCTAATACTGTGTAACCTTTTGATGACCATTTCTTATCCAGTTCTTCAAAATCTACAGTTCTTTCTTCCTCTAAATCAGTTTTATTTCCCACGATAATAATTGGGATGTTGGGGCATTTTTCCTCAACTTCATTGATCCACTTTTCTATGTGATCATAAGATTCTTTTCTAGTTATGTCAAAAACAACAACAGCTCCATGAGCTCCAGTATAGTATCGTTTACGAAGTGTAACTAGCTTTTCTTGGCCGACTGTATCAAAGAGTACTAAACGCAATGTTGTATCTTCATCATATGTAATCATCTTACTATAGAAATCTACTCCTAAAGTAGGGAGATAGGAAGATGTAAAACGGTTTTGAGTATATCGAACTGCTAAACTTGTTTTACCAACCGCATAATCCCCTGCATTGATTACCTTTATGATGTAAGTAACATTGGGAGTTAAGGTGGTCATTCAAATAAATTTAGAAAAGCAAACTATATGAGGTTTGTTAAATATGTAATTGTCCATAATACATTTTTGGATAATTAATAAGCTTAAGCTACATTGGTAGGTTAACGTTTTTATAGTTTTTAAACAAAAAAAAGAAGATGACTGAGGTAGATCTAGATTTCAGTAATCTTACTGTAATCATTCCCACATTAAATGAAGAAAAATCTCTTGGAGAACTTCTAGAATTAATCGAGAAGAATGCTCCAAATTGCAAAGTAACTGTTGCTGATGATGGATCAATAGATAAAACAAAAGAAATTACAGAAACTTTTGAAGGAAAACTAGAGACATTCTTTCTAGATAGAAAGGATGAGGAAGTGCATGGATTAACTGTTAGTGTTTTGGATGCTATTCTATTATGTTCAACAACCTATTTTCTGGTGATGGATGGAGATTTACAACACCCTCCAAAGGTTATTCCAGGTTTCCTTAAACTTCTTCAAGAAGACTATGATTTAGTTGCGGGGAACAGAACCAAGATTATGGGAAGCTGGTCACTGTATAGAAAACTAATGTCCATTGTAGCAAGATTACTTGGAAGCTT
>JAGLXK010000232.1 GCA_023132955.1 Candidatus Heimdallarchaeota archaeon | reverse complement strand
GTTTCAATAACAGATTGTACGTCATATACATCGATGAGTTTCAGATAACAGGAGCAGCCGATCTGTTCAACTTTTTTCTTAACTGATTGAACATTTTTTACTACATCTTCACGATCACTATGAAGTAAATAGATCACATCAGCACCATAATTAAGTAGTCCTGAAAAAACACCACCAGATTGAACACCCACTGTAGCAATATGCACTTTTTTCATGAGAGAAAATAATCTACAACAATTTTAATCTTTTGGTTGATAGTCAATAATTGTATTTGATGGTCAATGGACATACTAAATAGGTTCTGAACCATATGTAAACCAAGATGAAAGTAAGAGAGAATGAGAACGAAGATATTAAAGCAGAAGTGATTTGGGAAAACAAAAGGAAATATCACATCAATAATGAAGAAGTAGATCACGCATCATGGTTTAATAGTATCTTAACAGATCCAAAAACAGCCTATAAGGTGTTGAAAACAGAAAAAACAGGAAAAAATGTACTAGAAGAGAAAAATGAAAGAAAGTTGAAAAAAATAAAGTGGAAAGTAGAAGAACCATTGCACAGTAAAACAAGTTGTTTGAAATGCAGAAAGAAGACTAATATTGGAGAAGAAGTGTATTATTGTTCTACATGCGGATGTTTGTATTGTAAAGAATGCGCAGGAGAAGAGTTATATTTCAGGACAGAGAAAGAAGAAGATGGAACATACTGTTTAAATTGTTTCTAAAGGTGGTTAGAATTTCATCAAACAAAGAAAAAGCTGAAGGTGGAGAGAAATTGGTGCAAGAATTTCTCATTAAAAAATACCTAGATAAGGGATATACTGCTAAAAGGGTTTCTGGGCAAAAAGGAAAACATTGGGATTTGGAACTTATAGACACTATAACAGGAAAAACAATTAAAACAATTGAAGTAAAGACAACTTCCAGTGAATCTTTCGCAATTGTTGATTTATCAGAAGAGCAAATTATCGAAAAGAATGATAAATACTTCCTTAATTTTGATGAATTATGGATAGTAGTTAACTTCGATAAGAAGCCTGAAATGTATAAGATGACAAGAAATGACTTTACTAAAATGCTAAATGAACATCCTGATGCTGTTAAACCAAAGCAAAAGTGGTGGATTAATAATAAAATTGGAGAAAAATACTCACATCCAGAGAAATAGGTTTCGATTCACTTGATTCTAAATCTAAAAAACCATTATAATTTAGCAGTTTTCCAAAACATTCAAAAGAAGCAATTGCTTCTGCTATAAGCAACTAAAAAAATTGATTTAAAAGTAATATCTAATAAAATATGTGTGAAATTACATGATACCAGATAATCTTAAGAAAAAGCATATTATTCAAGCTATCAATGAAGCCAGAAACGCTGGGGTTCCTATTGGTAGAGGTTCAAAAAAATATCTATTGAAACATGAAAATGATTATTTTCCCACTAAATACATTATCTCTTTAGCAAATAAATATGCTAATGGTATCATATTAGATAGATCATTATTTAGTGGTGGAGAAGAGAGTAATAATTTTCTCAATAATCTTGGATTTAAGATTATAGAAGTATCTTCTCTAACCACTATTTCTATTAAAAATCTGAAGAAACAAAATAAAATTAGTTCAACAAAAATTCACACAGGTGAGAACTGTTCTGAGTGTAAGAGAGTTATTAAAGAGCTCTTAGAAAGAATCTATGGAAAAATAGAAACAAACTATAGATTTAGTGTTGGATCAAAACCAGAGGATTTTATTAATAATAAATATCATGAAAAACTGAAAGAAATCTTCGAGTTTTTGCAATCATTTAGAGGTTGCAAGGAATTTGTAAAAGCAAAAAATCTTCCTCACTGTGATTATTATATTCCCAATCAAGGTATCATTATTGAATTTGATGAATCACAGCATTTTACTCCATTGAGGGCATTAACATTACTGAATTATCCCACTGACATAAATTTAGGATTTGATAAAAATAAATGGATAGAATTATGTGAAAAAACAAA
>JAGLXK010000231.1 GCA_023132955.1 Candidatus Heimdallarchaeota archaeon | reverse complement strand
ATTATGAAAGGTCGTTCAATTGATCCTGAATCTATTTTGAATATTTTTAAGGAGTGGTTAACAAATGGTTGAAGAGTTAAGATTTTCTCATACTTACGATAAGCTCTACGATCTAAATGATGGTCATCAAGTTACTACTATTCGCAGAAGAAACAAGTTTCAAATGAATGATAAAGTCAAAGCAATGACTAATGGAAAGGTTCTATGTTATGCACAGATTAAATCTATTAAGAAGCTACAGATATTAAAAATCGACACTGCTGATCTTATTCAAGATGTTTCTCCTCATGCTGATACAAGAGCAGAAGCAATAGCTTTCATTAGTAGCTTTTATACAATTCCCATGACTGAAGATTCAGTTGTTTTTCTGTATAGGCTGAAGAGGATATCTGAAAGCCAAGTTATTACAAAAATAACCCCGCTGGATTTTTCACAGAAGCGATTACCTGAAGGTGAACTAACTAGTAATTGGAGATTATGAAGATGTGGGTATTTGATGAAAGAGAAATAGAGTTGTTGAAGTTGGCATTGTGGTGTTATGAAATTGAAGAATGTCATACAAAGGAAGAAAATATGGAAGCTATAACATTGAGGAAGAGGATTGAGAGTTTTCCTAAAGGTGAGATTATAGTAAAGAGGAGGTTATAAAACTGACATGGGGAATATGTGAAGATTGTGATTGGATGGGTGATTTTCCAATTTTTGATGAAGATAATAGTTTCTATTTGTGTCCAAGTTGTAAAAATGAATGTTGGAGTTTTGAAACTTTGAAAGAAGCTGAGGATTTTAGAAAGAGGAGGTTATGAGAATGCCTTTTTACGAATATGAAACAAAATATAGGATTGAAGAAAGTCATAAACAAAGTGGGTTTTTCTTTATTGTACAAGAATTATTTTGTAATGATGAGTTGGAAAGCAATAAAAAATATGGGGCTTTTCATATTGAGAGTTTGAAAAAAATTAGTGAGGCAATTAAAGTTTGCTTGAAGGAGAACAATTTGAAAGGATGAGGTGATAAAAATGTCAGAAGAACAACATGAAGTATTGAAAGAACAAATTATGTTATATTCTAAATCAATTGCGATATATGCTGGAAGAGATGTAAGTTTTACAAAACAAGATTTAGACAGATTAGGTTTTCTAAATAAAGAAATTGATGGAAGATTGAAAATTTTAGAAGAAATAATTGAAGAGGTTACAAATTGGAAACATAAATCTACTGGTTTGAATACTCTCTATAATAGATGGATAGAACCATTCTTGAAGGAGACTAAACAATAAGGATGAGGTAATTATGAAAGAAAAAAAATGGTTTCAAAAACATAAAAAAACCTTGTATGAAATGCTTGGAGATATTATATCTGATCCTAAAGAATTTTTGAATAGAAATTTGTCAGTTGAGGAATTAGATATGATTAATGAAATGTATGACTTTCAAGTTAAGGAGATATTACTAAAAGGATGAGGTGACAAGAATGGCTACTGAAGAGCTTTTGATTAACAATGGTTTCACTAAAAGAGAATCTAAGAAACCTAAAATTGTTTCTATTCATCAAACAAGTGTAACCTATTGTGAGGTTTATGAAAGAATCAATGGTTCTACTAAAGAAGTAATCACTCTCCAGGTTGTAGAGAAACTCCCCTGTCAAGAAGGTGGGGATAGACCTTCTCACAAAGCTCTCCCAGATGTTAAAACTAGCTCCTCCCCACCATCTATAGAAGTTTGTTCTTATTGGAAGATACCAGCTAATCAGAAGTTAGTATCTTCTCATAAGAGTGACGAGCTTAAACTCGTTTTACGGTCTCTAAGAAACTCATTTGTTCGTTCTTCTCTAATAGCTATTTCTCTAGAGGAAGATTCAACTAGAAGAAAGTCTAATCTATTAATTGAACTTCTAGAA
>JAGLXK010000230.1 GCA_023132955.1 Candidatus Heimdallarchaeota archaeon | reverse complement strand
GGTGGAGGAAAACAAGAAGAATTAGCTCTCCCTCTTGAAGAACTGGATGAAGTTCTTACAAGGATTCTAAAAACTGCAGAGAAAAAAGAGATGTCTTTCATCTGGTATAGCCCTACAAGATATTGTGAATTCAACCCTATTGAAAAAGGATTAGGAATGAAGCAGTGTTCAGCATCTCATATAGCGATGGCTATTGAACCTGATGGAGCTGTACTCCCTTGTCAAAGCTACTTTGAACCCTTAGGAAATATACTTACAACTAAATGGAGAAAGATCTGGAACCATAAGATATCTAAAAATCTTCGCAATATGGAATACCTCCCAGATGAATGTTTAGATTGTCCAGAAAGGGAGATTTGTGGAGGTGGGTGTCCTTTGAATTATACTGCCTCCTCGAGTATTTGCAAGGAAGCATTTTCATGACAAACAATGAAGATGTTAACTGGGGTCCACAAATACATGAGCAATTTGTCCGCCAAGCTAAATGGACAGAATCTGTTAGGAACAAAATATATCCTCAAATAAACTTGCGAGGGGCTAAGAGAGTTTTAGAGGTGGGGTGTGGAACAGGTGTTATTACAAATGAACTACGGAAAAGAACTCGAGCAAAAATTACTGCAGTTGATCATGATAAATCCATGCTTTCCTTGGCAGAAGAGAACGTGAAAAATGTTAATTTTAAGCGGGAAAATGTTGAGAAACTCTCTATGAGATCTGGTATGTTTGACATTGTGCTCTGTCAATATTTCTTTCTATGGTTATCTAAACCTGAGAAAGCAACTAAGGAAATGAGTAGAGTATGTAAGAAACGAGGGTTTGTAGTAGCATTAGCAGAACCAGATTATGGGGGTTGGTTAGAGTACCCAGAGTATAATTTGGGGAAGTATCATACAAATTATCTGAAGCGTGAAGGTGCTGATCCTTTTATGGGAAGAAAACTCAGAACTTTATTCGAAACAGCCAACCTCGATACTTCAATCGGTGTAATTGCACAAGTGTGGGATAAGGAAAACCTCTTGATGAACATTGAGCAAGAATGGAGACTTATATATGAATCACAACTAATTTCAAAAGAAGAGTTTAGAAATAAACTACTAGTGGAAAAAGAGATAATCAATGAAAATAAAAGAACTATTTTCATTCCTGTTTTTTATGCGATAGGTAGAAAAAGATAAAGTGGTCGGGCTTCCGTGATTTGAACACGGGACCGCTCGGTCTCTACCGGCTGACACCTTGATCATTGCTCACAAGGGTGTCTATTGACTACAGCCGAGAGCTCTAAGCCACTGAGCTAAAGCCCGGACTCCTTTTTGATTTTTTGTAGATTATTCATCTACACTTTTTTCCATTCTACTTTGTTCTTAAATTTTTCTTTTCTATCTCGATTGAACAGTTATGTTACTAAGTGAGCACAAATTTACTATTTTCACACCTTTGTCCCCTAATTGAGTAAACTTAAAAATGTGTTCTTCCTTATTTTACTGGATTATTATGAGTGAGTCAAATGTTCGTTATTTCAAGCTTTTAGAGAAAAAGTTTGACATTGAAGAAGACATCTACAAGAAGCTTGGTAACCTTCAAGATCTTAAGAAAAAGATAGCTAATGAAAACAAAAAAAGAGCAAAAGATAACAGAGAGCGAGAAGAAAATCTTGTCAAGAAAGCAGAGTTTGAAAATCAAGGACAACCAGATAAAGCTTTGAAAAGTGAAGTTTCAGCAAAGAAAAAGGAAGCTTC
>JAGLXK010000023.1 GCA_023132955.1 Candidatus Heimdallarchaeota archaeon | reverse complement strand
ATACTCTTTGATTTTAAAAACATAAGAACAACGATTTTTCTTTGTTGTTGAGAATCGTAGACTTCTACAGGTCCAGGATTTGTCATATAATCAGTAAGAGCATAACTTACTTTTCCATATGCATAACCTGCTGCATGCTTTGCCAGAAATGAAACCATTTTATCACCTTTCTTAAACTAATTCTATTCACGATTTTTAATTCTTTCGTAGAAGTCTGAATCTTATATTTCATCCCTCCTACCTCAAGATGGCTTTTTATAAATCTGAGAATTCTCAATTTTCTAACATTCCCAGATTTTCATTTTTCTAGAATTAATCAAAAGCTCTTCGACGTTTATAATTTATCAGGACAAAGTGTTATCGCTTGTTCAACCATTTGCATCAGAGCCAAATAATTTTCCCTACATATATCCAAAAAAAGTGTCTTCTTCATCCTTTCTACCTTAGATGGAAGCAGAGTTTTAAGTATAAAAGAGCATTGACAAGATAACTTATCACACAAAATCAGCTAAGGATTTATCAAACTAATTTGGTTATTTTTTCTTCTGCTTTTTTCCACAATGTCGGCAAAATACACTGTCTAATTCTATTACTTTTTTACAATACTTACAGAGTAATTTCTCAAAATTAATAACTTCCCCACAATGTTTACAGAAAGTACTATTTGGATCATTAGATCTCCCACAATAATCACAGAATAATTTAACGAATTTTGCCTTTTTTCCACAGTATTTACAATAACTACTCGATTCTGGAATCTTCTTTCCACAACTAGTACAAGGTAGTATTGATACTTGATGAAATAAATTAACAGGTTCTGTATCTTTGCTTTCTTCCATTCTTTCCAATGTACTAAGACTAGATAATCATATACATTTTTATTGGAAATTTCTTCTACTTGGGTACTTAACTATCCCAAATATCTTTATACTGTTGGCAACTGAGAAGTGAAAACTTATTCAATCTTGCTGAAGGTGAAAGAAAATCGGATTTTATAACCTATTACACTAACTTCAAAACATATTCGTTGAATGTTTCAAAGTCTAGATTAAATTCTTCATATTTATCAATGAAACTTACATCTGGAACTTGATGCCAGATCAAATTCAATCCTGTTTCATCAGCTTTCTGAACCAGATAACTGAAATTATCAACAATAAGATTCTTTTCTTTGTTCTTAGATTGACAAAATAGTCTTAAAAATCCCTTTTCAGGTTGATATGCTCTGTACAATAATCCAACAGCAACATCATCACCATCTCTTATCATGGAACCTGCTATAAAGAGATTTTCAGCAATTAAGTTGTCAATAATTTTCTCTACTTCTTGTTTAGAAATCCCTCTTATTTTATGAATCATATCAACTACTAATTCTCTATCTTTTCTTATATCTAAATTTTGAAGATTATCAGGTTTAGAGTATCCCTTATCAACAAAGTCTTTTATTTTAATTAACGTTCGATATGCTATCAATATTTTCTTGGTGAATCCTCTTTTTGTTATTATCTCTTCCACATTTCCCCAAGCAGGCATTATATAAGCATGCACAACTTCTACTCCTTTACTCTTGAGTATCTCCATTGTTTTCTTCATCAATGCTTCTTCTACATCTTTATACCCATCCTTTACAAATGGGATATGAATTGAACCAGTTTGTTCTCCATCAATAATTCTTTCTACTGCACTGCTTAGAAAAGCTACAAGTTCAGCTCTATCATAAACATAATGTCTAGTGTCAGCAGTAAAACTCTCCTGTGAATAGATTTCTGTTAAATCCTCTTTACTTGGGTACCAAGGTTTCCATTTCCATTGGACAGAAACTTCATCAATGAGCTTAAGTTGATCGTCAAGTCTAGATTGGTTATATATCTCAAATCTCATAGCAAAACAAGCATTTCTTTGTTTTTATATTTTATCTCTCTTAGTCTGAATAACCACACACCAAATAAAATTCTGATAATCTGAATCGTTTCTATCTTGATATAGAAGTAATTGGGAAAAATTTATTGCACTCTTTTTTGTTTACTAGTCAGTTGAATACACAATGTAAATGTGATTAATATGAAAAAGAAAAATTACAGTTACTGTTCAGATAAATCAAAACCACAATGTTCACAAATACTTGTTGTTCTCTTAACTTTCTGACCACAATTGCCACAGAACCATGTATCAGTTTCTGATTGTAAATTCGTATCATCTTTCTGTTCTTGAAAGCTTAATTTTTGGACATTTTCTTCAGGATATTCTAGAAACACTACTTTATCACTTGAAGGTATACTTGTCTGGTTTTTCTGAGTATCAAGAATCGTTTGCAATGGAGGTTTTTTATTACTTTTATAGACTATTCCAGCTACAATACTAGATACTGCTGCGAGAATATAAGTAATAAAACCTATATTCAAACCACCAAATACATAGAATGCAGCAAAAAGCACAATAATCGGCCAAATTGAGAGAGCTGCTGTCAAGTAAGCACATAATCGAAAAACAATTGGTTTGCTTACATTAATCAGTGCTAATACTGCAAATAATATTGAACCAAAGAAAAGAACTATCTCTAAAGAAGTAAATAGTCCATAAATAGTTGTATCAAAGTAAGCTATAAAACCATATGAGACTACAGGAGTAAAAGCAGTTATTACATAGCAGATTATAGATATCCACATGAATATCTCAGCATCTCTATTTTTTACTGGTTCTCCTTCTTTTGTCATTTCAATCCCTTCCTTTTTACAAAAAATCTTATAGAACTAAATATAAAACTCTTTTGCGAAAGCTGATTTAAGGTACAAACAGATGATCAAAGCTGTTAATAAAATAGCAACTAGCCAAAATATAGGTATTGTCAGTTTAGTAATGAGTCTTATTATTTTTATTATTAACATAATCATTATAGCTATGCTTTATCAATCTCTTTGGTTTTGGTAGAGCCACAAATTCCAGCATTATACTTTTTTTCTTTTATTTGTAGAATCCAGTTGATATTCGAAAAACTAATGTAATTAGGTTGAGAAACTAGTTTTCATGAAAAAATCAAATCGATTTAACATTAGTATAATCATCCTTTTCCTCTTACTAACAATAACCTTTGGATTACTTAATATTATAAATAATGAGTTCTTGACATAATTGGTATTTATACCCTTTGCATGTCTCTTTGGAGTAATCTTTGTTTTCCTATTCGTTTCATGGATTATTAACAAAAGAAGAAAAAGAGATATTAGTATTGTTTATCTTACAAAAAATTTACAAATTTGAAACATCTAGTATAATACAAGGCGAATTAATGACTAAGCAAAATATAATAATCATTGGTGCAGGATTGGGAGGATTATCTACAGGTATCTATGCTCAAATGAACGCACGTTATGAAACTTGGTTAAACTTGCCAGAAGGCGTTTAACCGTCGTTTAGGAGTGCATGAACACTCAAGCCCCCTCACGTGCGTTGAGGGGACGATCACCAGGATCATGATAGGGCGTGGGTGTGTCGTAGCTTGAGTAGTCTCCAGCTACCTTCCCACGATTGTGCACAGTGCCCCTTGGTTCTGACGATACTAACTGAGGGACAGTCGCATGAGCAACTGCGAACCAAGTCAAAGGTGAAGATTCACCTAGCACTACTCTATTATCAGCAGAATCATATTTAAACCCGAGAAAATTCCTTAGCGCATGGTGGAGATACATTACTGTGCTCTCAACGGAATAGATCAATACTAGAGCGCTAATGGCAGGATTGAACAAGATTTCACACTGCAGTAGACTACG
>JAGLXK010000229.1 GCA_023132955.1 Candidatus Heimdallarchaeota archaeon | reverse complement strand
CTATTTTAAAGAAATCTTTAAATATTTTATTTGGTTATATTACTAGATTCACATGTGGTGAAACAAATGAAGAAATCAAAGAAGAAAACCATAATAAAAAGTTTAGTTTTCTTATCTCTTGTTTTATCAATATTCTTACCGAATTTTAGCACATCGAATCAAATTGAATCAACAGACTTTGTTTTCAAACTAATACATGTTGCTACTTATGATACTCTCGATGTAGCAATGGGAGTGTTTGTAGTTGATAATATAGCTTATATCGCTGATCAACATGAAGATCTACAAATAGTTAATGTCACTGATCCATCCAACCCTACATATATTAGCACAGGAGAATTCTCTAGTTCGACTAGATATGGTATACTGGTTAAAGATAACTATTGCTATGTTTCAGGTTGGAACAATAGGTTGCCTATTTTTGATGTAAGTAATACTTTAACACCTACAATAGTCAATAGTGAATATGGATCAAACGATGCTTGCGATTTTGTTATTATTAATGATTTAATCTATATCTCTGATTGGATGCATTGCTTTTACATTTATGATGTCAGTGATCCTACAGCTCCTATAGCTTTAGGTTCATACAGTGGTGAATATCACGCATCGGACATAGAAATTCGAGGAGATTACGCATATCTAGCGACATCAGATGGATTACTTATCCTAGATATTACTGATGTAAATAATCCTAGTTATACTAATCTATATAGTACATCTGAAAGAGTTGATGGTTTAACAATTGTTGGTAACTATATTTACCTAGCTGGAGGTCCCCAAGGCTTGATAATTCTTGATATAACTGATGATATAAATCCTGTATATGTAAACACATATGATACACCTGGTTATACCTGTAGAGTTGAAATAAAATATGATCATGCTTTTGCATGTGATAGCTCAGGAGGATTACTAATAATTGACATCTCCAATCCTGATAATTTAAGTCTATCCTATGAATTAACAGAATACGATAATTCAGTGAATATCTTCTTCTCTGAAGAGTATGCATATTTAGCAAATGGTGTAAATGGATTAGAAATATTTCGCGTTAGTTCTGAAACAGCCAAAACTGAGAACTTTGCAATTTTAGGTACTTTCTTACTAATTGCTGCCTTAATAGTTATTACAAATAAAATCAAGAAGAATAAATCTACTGCTTGAATTCCAAATAAAATTGCTAACTATCCTAAGAAACAAGAAATAGAAAATAGAGAGAGTTTAAAGAAAAATAAAAGAAAAGGAAGAGTTAGATTACTCTTTCTTTAAGATTTTTTGGAAAATATTCTTGCTTCTGGCAAACTTGATAATAACCCAGAAGAGAATACCAAGTGCTGCTACACCAGCAAGTAATACAATAATTATCCAAACATATTGGTTATCAATACCTTCGATTTTGAACCATGCATCATGGAGAATACCTTGACCACTAGAAATTTTGGCGAGTAATCCCATAAACATAGAGGCAGTTAAGGACATAACTACTAAGAGAGTATTAATGCTTGGACCAGCAGTGTCTTTGAGTGGATCACCAACGGTATCACCAGTGATAGCTGCTTTATGAGTATCTGTACCTTTTCCACCAAGATTTCCGTCCTCGATCCATTTTTTGGCATTGTCAAAACTTCCCCCTGCATTAGACATGAATATTGCGAACACAAATCCTGATAGTATTGCTCCTGCTAAGAATGCTCCTAGTGCTGCTACACCAAAGACCACACCTACTAGAATTGGTGTCACTATCGAAATTACACTTGGTAGTACTAATTCTCTTAAAGCACCTTTTGTTGCTATTGCTATAGTCCTATTGAAATCAGCTGGTTCGGTACCTTTCAAAATACCTGGATTTTCTGTAAATTGTCTTCTGATTTCTTTGACCATTTTAGCTGCATTTTTCTGTACTGATAAGATCAACAGCGCTGAGAATACAGCTGGTATAATTACACCTAT
>JAGLXK010000228.1 GCA_023132955.1 Candidatus Heimdallarchaeota archaeon | reverse complement strand
TTCTTATGAAAAAGAAGGAAATTGAATTACAAGGAGAAATACATTCAAAGGGAAAATTAAATCTAGTTACTACTGATATTTCAGAGGCTGTGAGGGGGACAGAATTAATTATGGTCGTTACAACAGCTACTGGACATTATGATATTGCTACTGCTTTAGCTCCCCATCTTCAAGAGGAGCAAACAATTGTTCTAAATCCTGGAAGAACTTTTGGTAGTTTAGAATTTATGAATGCTCTTTTAGAAGGAGGTTTGACCGCAGATGTTACTATAGCAGAAGCTAATACTTTGATTTATGCTACAAGGATTATAAAACCTGGTTTAAGTGATGTTAAGGGAGTTAAGAATTCAGTTTCTTTATCAGTTATACCTAATCATCGCACTTCTCAGGTGGTTTCTATGCTAAATGAAGATTATCCTCAGTTTTATTCTGTAAAAAACTTCTTAACAACAAGTTTAGGAAACATTGGAGCAGTGTTCCATCCTACAATAACTTTGTTAAATGAAGAGAGAATAAGAAATAAAGAAACATTTGATTTTTACAGAGACGGGGCTACAAGAGAAGTAGTTGACTATATGGAACAAGTTGACAATGAAAGACGAACCATCGCAAGAAGCTTTGGCGTAGAAGTTCAATCATTAAAAGAATGGTTGTGCGAAAGATATAGTCTCCCAAACTCGAATCTATTTGATGCTTTACACAATAATCCTTTCTATGCAGGATTAGCAGCTCCTACAACTTTTGATATGAGATATCTAACAGAGGACATTCCTACAGGCCTTGTTCCCTTTTCTGAACTTGGTAAATCTATTGGGGTTGATACAAGCTATATTGATGTTTTGATAAACAAAGCTTCAAATGAGCTGAAGGTTGATTTTAGAAGCCAAGGAAGAAATTTAAATAGGTTAGGACTTAATGCCAGCACAATTATTGGAGATTTAAGAGAAGTGTCTGAACTTGAGACAATAACAGAATATAAAACAGCAGCAGGATGAGATAAATGAAAAAAATACTTGGAGCTTGCATTGGAGATTGTGTTCATATTGCAGGCATTCATAGATTTTTGAAATTAGCGGAAAAACAAGGTTACGAAACAATCTTCTTGGGACCTGCTGTAGAAACTGAACAAATCATTAATGCAATTAGAGAACATAACCCTGACATAGTAGGTTTGAGTTATAGACTGACTCCTAAAGCAGGAATAAAAATTCTAAGACAATTGAAAAGAAGAATTACTGAAGAAGGTTTAAGTGAAAGAGAATTTATCCTAGGAGGTTTACCTGAACTAATTCAAAGCGAAAAACAAGATGGTTTTTTTAGTGTTTATTTTAAAGGAGATGATGCAGATCAAGCGATTGCTTATCTTAAAGGAGGTGTTGTAGAAGATAAGTTTCTAGTACCCCCCCAACATATTATAGAAAGAATAGATTCAAAAAATCCTTTTCCTGTTTTAAGACATCATTTTGGTTTGCCTTCTTTAGAAGAAACAATAAAGGGAATTAGAAAGATTGCTGAGAGTAGATGTCTTGATATTATCTCTTTAGGAACTGACCAAAATGCACAAGCACACTTTTTCCATCCTGAAAGAATGAGTTCTGGTAAAGGTGCTGGAGGAGTTCCTGTCAGGACAAAAGAGGATTATGAACAGCTTTTTCAAGCTTCGAGAGTAGGAAATTACCCTTTGATGAGGGCTTATGCAGGAACAGATGATTTGATTGAATTAGCTCAGCTTTATGTTGACACAATAAATAATGCATGGGCTGCAATACCTATCTTTTGGTTCAACCAAATGGATGGAAGAGGACCGATGGAGCTAAAATCATCAATACAAGCTCATCTTGATGCAATAAAATGGCATGCTGAAAATGATATCCCCGTTGAGATTCTTGAATCACATCATTGGTCTTTGAGAGATGCGAAGGATGAAGTAGCAATAGCGGCAGGATTTTTGGGAGCATATATTTGTAAAAAGTTGGGAATAAGAAATTTTATCTCACAATATATGTTTAATACACCACCTCAAACAAATCAAAGAGATGATCTGGCAAAAATGCTCGCTCAAAAAGAAATGATTGAATCGTTGCAAGATGATAATTTTACTGTTTATACTCAAACAAGAACGGGACTATTCAGTTATCCTATAGATTTAGATATGGCAAAAGGGCAACTCGCACAATCAACAATGTTGCAGATGCAACTTAATCCACATATTATTCATGTTGTAAGTTATAGTGAAGCAAATCATGCTGCAACCCCTGAGAATGTTATTGAAAGCTGTAAAATAGCAAAGCAAGTAATTACTAAGTGTTTAGAGGGTCAACCTGCGATGATTTGGGACCCTTATGTTCTAGAGAGAAAACAAGACCTAATTGAAAAAGCAGAATTTATAGTTAATGCAATAAAATCTATTGGATCAATACTGGATTCTAATGTTCTTTATGAGAGCGTAAATAGGGAATTATTACATGCTCCTCAACTTGATTCTTATAGAAGCAAAAAAGAAAGAGAAATTTTCTCTCATTAATTTATTTTGTTCTGCGATACGCACAATTAATCATATCGCAATTCTCACAACCCCTTATTCCTAATTCTTTGTCAACCTCTACTCCTATATTAATTGCAAATGAGACAGATTTTACTGGATTCATCATCATTGAAGTAGTAAGAGAAACACCTATTTTTTCGCTATCCAGAAGACTGAAAATCTGTTTTTGACCCTTATCTAATTCCCACTGACAGTAGCCAGGACTAAATCGACAACTGACTTCCTTTTCTTGAATTGTGTCACTTAACTCATTTAGAATGATCTGATTTACCTCTTCAGCTGTCTGTTCAGCTGCATGAGAAGCTATTGCATCCAGTATGACTCCTTTAGCCAATTCTCCTCTCTTGAGATAATCTCTACTTAAGTTTTCCAAATCTTTACCAATTGTGCAAATTGCGAATACAGAGATATCAGACTTCTTAAACAGAAATTTTGGTCTAAAATCTTTACTCTCATAAATCTTGTAAATCCCTCTCGGTTTGATTAAGGGTAGAGCAAGTTCCTTCATTTCCTCAATCTCTTTTATTACGTTTTCTGAAGGTTTCTTCATTTCTTTATCAGATTGTTTATTCTGTAATAAACGAAGAATTTCATTGTCATCCAATTTAATTTGAAAATCTTCCAGAACTCTCAATTTATTCACCTTTAACTTGCTTAGCAATTTCTTTGATGAACTCTGGGTTTGAACCACAACATCCACCAACTACTCTTGCTCCATTCTTTATAATCTGCTCAATATCTTTTGCAAAAGGTTTAGGTTCTGTTAGATAAACTGTTTTACCATTCTCCAACTGGGGTTTTCCAGCATTTGGTTTTGCTAAAATAGGGAGATTTGTTTCTTGAGAAATCAAAGGAATGAGATCAATCATCTCATCACTACCTATTGTACAATTTGCACCAATGACATTGGCTCCAGCTTTCTCTAGTGTTTTTACACAATTCAACACTGTATCTCCCATTATTGTAAAATATCCTCTTTTGGTTTTTTGAAATGTGATAGATGCAAAAACGGGTATTTTAGAGACACTTCTTGCAGCTTTAACAGCTGTTTCAGCTTCTTTCAAATCAAACATAGTTTCAATAAAGAAAAAATCTATATCAGCGTCTGCTAAGTACCCAGCTTGTTCTAAGAAATTCTCTTCAAAATCGCTAACACTTACAGTACCTACTGGCGGGAGAAATGCTCCAGAAGGACCAATGTCCCCTGCAATGAAACGGTTTTCAGGACAGATTTCTCTTGCAAGTTTTACTGCTTTTTGATTATATTTCTCAGTACTATGACCTTGTTTGTGTGCGGTTAACTTCATTCTAGAACCACCAAAAGTATTTGTAAGAACCGCATCAGAACCAGCATTGAAATAATCCAAATGGATTTTCTGAATTTTTTCTGGATGAGAAGCATTCCATTTTTCAGGTGGTGTTCCAGGTTCTAGACCTTGATCAATAAGCATGGAACCCATTGCACCATCTAAAATGACTACTCGTTCTTTAATTAATTCCAGAATGGATTTTTTATGATTCAGAGGAAAACCTCCTAAATACCTAATACTTCTCTTGCTAATTTAACAGAACTGACAGCATTTTCAGCAGATCCATCTGCTCCAATTTCCTTAACCCATTTTTTGGATATGGGAGCTCCTCCAATAAGAATTTTAAACTTATCTCGGAGTTTCTTTTCCTTCAGCTGATTAATTAATTTCTTTTGACCAACCATGGTAGTTGTTAATAATGCCGAGATACAGATAATTTGCGCATCAACTTCTACAGCTTTATCGATGAATGCGCTTATTGGAACATCAGCTCCAAGATCATGAACTTCGAATCCTTCAGCAGAAAGCAATGCTGCAACAAGTGTTTTTCCTATATCATGAATATCTCCTTCAATTGTCCCAATAACTACCTTACCAAGTATTCTATCATCCTTTCCTTCCTTGAGAATAGGTTCAAAGATAGTCATTGCTGCTTTCATGGCTTCAGCGCTTCGCATTAATTCTGGTAAGAAGAATTCCCCTTCTTCAAACAAATCGCCTGCTTCACGTATTGCTAAAGAAAAAGCGTCTATTGCAAGATTGATATCAATATTTTCTGATATTGCTTTGTTTGCAAGTTTTTCTGTTAATCCTATATCTCCATTAAGGATTGCTTCCTTACAATTATCTGCAAAATTCATCTGATTGTCAAACTATTTCTAATTTAGAAGGATAAAAAAGTTTGCTCTACAATAGAGGATAATGATTTGACTTTTTCTTTCCTTCTCTTAATTTTCTCAAATTTTTTTAACATTCAAAACTTAAAGTATCTCCAACTTTGAAAGAATTCACTATTTCTTTACCAAAATAATTAGTCATAAATTTTATTGCTTTTTTGCCTGTACAGTGACTAAAATAGAGCATAGGTTTTTTATATTCTTTTTCAAGTTTCTTAGCTACATATTCTAATTCTTCTTCTGCAAGTGCTACCAAGTGAGTTCCACCAATTATCATCTTAATGTCTTCATTTGGGTAGATTTCCGTAGCTCGTGAGCAGATATTAAGAACCCCAGCATGACCGCAACCAAGAATCAACACAATACCTTCTTTTGTTTTTAAAATCAGAGAAAGATCATCTAGAAGCTCATCATTAACAAATTTCTTATCTATTTTTATGGTAAGCTTATCAATTTTACTAGGTTTTTCTTTCCATTCAGAAATTTCACCTATTGTGGTTAAGGAAGGAGTTAACTCAAATGGTTCAGTCACCGGGGTTAAGGAAATTTTTTCTCTAATTTCTTTGGACAGTATAGGAAAACCGAAATTATATATCTTATATTTTAGAAGAGCGAGAATTCTCAAAACAAATTTAGCTACTCTTCTCTCTTTGAAAGCATGAGGGTGAGCAATTATCTCAAGGACAGGTGCATCTCCTCTCGAGTTTATTAATGCTTCAATACCAAAAGTATGATCCCAATGACCATGACTTAAAACTAGTGTATCAATGGATTTAGGATCAATATCTAATAATTGCATATTATGACGAAGTACCATGCCCTGGTCTCCTGCGTCAAACAGAATTTTCTTGTCCTCAAACTCAAACAAGTAAGATAAACCATCAGAGGGGATAAAATCACTATTATCTTGAGTTGTATTGTCAACTATGTTAGTTAATTTGACTTGCATGTAATTTCAGAAGTTAGTGAAATTCTCCACTTATAATTTTATCTCAATGAATTTACTAAATTGGGCTCAAAACTTATAATTCGGAAATAAAATAATATAAGTATGCATAAACTTCCTGGAAAAATCTTTAGGGTGAATAAAGCCTTAAAAGGAACTACTGTTAATGTGGAAGAAAATCGTTGTCCGATATGTCATCATCCAATTGATCCGTCGTGGAAGTTCTGCAAGAATTGTGGATTTAAGCTTCATTCTGACTAAAACGTCCCACTGCCTTATTACTCCTTCTAAATAATCTCGAGTACTTGGGAATTTCGTCTCAGGACAAAAATGTTTTTAAATGATAGAATTGTGGGTTTAAGCTTCATACTGACTAAAACGTCCCACTGCCTCATTACTCCTTCTAAATAATCTCGGTAAGTACTTGGGAATTTCGTCTCAGGACAAAAATGTTTTTAAATGATTAGAGACAAACGTTATATTGTCTCGGGACGAAAATAAAGTGATTGAAATGAATGACGAAGAAAAAAAAAGACCAGGACGACCCAAAAAATATGCTACTGACGCGGAACGAAAAAAGGCCTATCGTGAGCGCAAGAAGGAAGAAAGACAAAGTTGGGAAAAATCACGAGTTAAACGAATAGTAGAATTACAAGAAAGAGTTGGTAGAATGGAAAAAACTATTGATAAGACAACATACGATGAGAAAAAAATCCCCCATGAGCAAATTGTATATCTTGAGATTCAAGAGCAGATTAAAGCTCGTTCAGCTAGATATACTCCAAATGAATTAACTGAAATGCCACTTGAGGACTTAGTTAGGATAGAAAATGCTCTAGTTTCTAGATATTATGGAAGTTACTATAATCCTATAATTTCTGCTTTGGAAACAGCTGTTATGCCTTCAGTTGATCAAGAATTTGATTCACGCAAATCTGAACTTGGATTAAAAACTCCTGAAGAGAAGCTAGCAAAGAAGTTAGCTAAAACTAAGGATAAAGTAACTCCCAAAACAGATCGAAAAATTGAGGAATATATACAGAAACTCAAAGAAGAAGGTGTTGAATTAACAAGTGAAGATGAAATAGCACTTCGCTCAACCATGGAAAAAAGATCTGATGAAACTGTGAAACGATGGCGAGTTCTAAAAGCTCCCTATAGAACAGATCAGTTTATTGAGGTCTTTCATGAGTTAATGATGCTTTACAATGTTCAAGCTGAAATATCTAGAAGAGAAAGAGATTCTAAACTTGATTCAAGCATTGAAAAACTTGAAGGAAGACTAGAGAATTTGGAAAAAGCCATTACAGATGAGAAAGAAAGAGCTGTCAAAGAAAGCCATGCAAGAAGGAAGGGGAAAAAAGATGACAGTTGAAGCATTTCAAACAAAACCACTTGTTTTAGATAATGGGACTGGATTTACGAAGAATGGATTTGCAGGAGAAGATCAACCAAGAAGTGTTTTCCCAACAATCATTGGATATCCTAAACATCCAGTTGTAATGCCTGATGTTGAAGGATGGATAAAGGAACACTATATTGGAGAAGAGGCTATGAATATGCGAGGTATTCTCAAACTTGTCTATCCAGTTGAACATGGGCAAGTCAAAGATTGGGGAGCAATGGAAAATATCTGGCATTATACTTTCTATAATGATTTGAGAGTTAATCCAAATGAGCATCCAATAATGCTAACTGAACCTCCTTTGAACGATAACAGAAATAAAGAAAAGATGGCTGAGATGATGTTTGAGATGTTCAATGTTCCAGCAATGTATATCTCTATGCAAGCAATACTCTCACTCTATGCATCTGGAAGAACTACAGGGTTAGTAGTTGATGCAGGAGATGGTGTGATACACATTGTTCCAGTCTATGAGGGCTTTGCAATATCTCATGCAATACATCGATGTGATATTGGAGGAAGAGATATTACTAATTATCTAAGAACTCTCTTAAAACAACGAGGATATTCCCTAACAACAAGCGCAGAAAGAGAAATTGTTCGAGATATTAAAGAAAGACTTTGCTATGTTGCTTTAAATCCAGAAAAAGAACTACGACTAACTGAAAGAGTATCAAGTATGGAAAAAGACTATACAATGCCGGACGGAGAAACCTTAACACTAGGCGCAGAACGCTTTATGGCTCCAGAGCTACTTTTTAGTCCAGGAGTAATCGGTTCAGAAGAAGAACCCCTTGATGAACTAATCTATAGAATGGTTCAGCGATGCGATGTGGACTTAAGAAGAGATCTGTTTTCAAATATCGTCTTATCTGGTGGAACCACAATGTTTCCTGGATTAAAGGAAAGATTACACCGAGAATTAACTGAACTTGTTCCTGATACAACAGAAGTAAAGATAGTTGCTCCTCCTGAAAGAAGATATTCTGTTTGGATAGGTGGTAGTATATTAAGTTCTCTTAAAACTTTTAACAAACTTTGGGTAACAAAGAAGGAATATAAAGAAACAGGACCTACAGCTGTTTATCGCTGTATCTGAAATCTGCTTCTTACATCCTTCAATTTGCTTTTTTTTCTTACAATATTAATTTTTCTGCTTCTTTCGATGCATTACAAAGGTTGCAAAAGTTATGATAGATAGAATAACTAGCTTCAAAAACCGAATACTAATGATCCTTCATCAAAGTATGTTATTTTACTACTTTTTTTCCTCTATTTAGAGCAAAAGTTATATTTTGATAGTATTATATTAGTTCTAGTGATTACATGTCAATAAATAGACCAGATGCATTTATCTGTAATAACTGTGGGAATCGTTTCAACAATGAAGAGAAAAAGAGACTAAAGGAAGAAGTTGATGGAATTTTCACAACAAAAACTGTATGTCCTAAATGCTTTTCACCAGATATACGAACTACAATTACTGGGCATAGAGAACAATAGTCTCTAAAATTTGTATTACGAGAGTAATATACTTATCTTACCTATTCTATAAAAAAGTCCCACTATTTTGTTATCATGCAACAAGAGAATCTTGTAGAAGAAATGAATGGTATTCTCTCTAAAATGGATGAAGACTTGAAGAATTTAAATAGAGAATTAGACAAAATCTTGATTAAATATCCAAAGTTCATTGATGACGAGGAAAAAAAGCTGAAATATGCAATGTTCAAATTCAATAATGGAAAATTCAATCATGGAAAATAGATTGAAATTATTGCTATTCTGTTTGTTCAGAGAACTTAACTTTGGGGGTTAAGTCAGTTCGTCAATTTTTTTCTATATTTAGATTTTTTGAGGAACAATTTTATAACGAAGGATATTTGTCATAATTAGAGAATTGTATAGGTTTTTCTATGAAAGAAGTAAAAGTTATCATCCCCTCCGAAAAACTAGAGCTAGTTAAAGAATTGGAGGAGAAGCTTGGATTAGTATTCAATATATCAATATTCGAAAATGTAGTAACAATAAACACTACTTTAGAAGATCAACATACTTCTACCCTTTTAGAGGAACTAAAAGGATTGGGAGTTGGGACCGTTTTTGGTCGCATTACAGTATCTCCTATCTCCTTTGAGATCTCTTCAGATAAAAAGGAATCAAAAGCTCGAGGAAGAGGGATAAGTATCGATGAAATGATTGCGAATATCAAAGGTTTAGCTTTAATGAATCCAACCTACTTAGGATTGATATTACTCGCAGGAGCACTCGCTTCATTTGGACTTATCTATAATAATGTCATAATCGTGATTGCAAGTATGATTATAGCTCCTCTGTTAGGACCCATTGCTTTAGCAGTTATTGGAACTATGACACCCAAGAATATCTATTCAAAGAGAGCAATAGTTACCGAAATACTAGGTATTGCATTCATAATAGGTTTTGGTGTAATTGTGGGTCTAATCTATAATAGTTCTGATCCTTCAATAATTTTAAACCAAGTTCCACCTTCAAATCCCGATACACAAATAGCTGTTAGAATTTTACCAAATATAGGAGATATCGTAGTTGCAATAGCTAGTGGTTTAGCTGCAGGAATTTTTATTGTTAGGGGAGAAAATACTGCCATTGTGGGTGTTGCTGTCGCAGCTTCTTTATGCCCTCCAGCAGCAAATGTCGGCGTTTTACTTGCAAGTGGTGCAACAATTAGGATGGCTTTAGGATCATTGTTGTTACTTGTTTTGAACATTATCTCAATATATGCATCTTGTGCATTAATATTCTGGACATCACAATCCTTTGTCAGAGGAGGAACTGTTTCAGCAAGACAATATAGGAAAATTAGTAAATTATACATTATACAAATAGCTATGATAACTCTTATACTGGCTGGTATTGTTATTCTAATCGTATTGAACAATAATTACGGATTTCTAGAAGTTCTTCTCTTCGGGTAAGAATTAGCTTACCGGAAATGTTCAATCATAGATTTCATTACCATTTTTACTGCATATTGAGCCTCTTCGTTTAAGTCAGAGAAACCCTTACCACAATCAGGACATGCTTCATAACCTTCAGGGTCGCTTTTATCAAATTTGAATCCACAGTGGAAGCAGTAAACATCATTAGGGAGTTTGCTCATTTTTATCAATTCTAAAGAAGGCTTCTATCCAAATAAACTTTTGTGAAAATATCTTGTTTATTGATTGGAAAATATATAGATAAAATTGTGGAATTATATTTTTGAATTAATTAATAGGTGAAAGGATGACATAAGTGGATAAATTAGTCCACTCCTCAATGGACTAAAGATTTATTACTCTTTATACATCAAAAAACATACAATGACTTCAGTAGAAAAATTGTGCGAAAAATACACTATTGAAAACGCTTTGGAATACGGAGAAGCAGCGGTAGGTCCTGTAATGGGTCTTATCATGAAAGCTAATCCTGAATTGAAAAAAGATGCTAAAAGCATCAAAGAGATATTGGAAAAGAAAATTGACCATATTAATTCATTAAAGCCTGAAGAAATACAGCAACTCGCACAACAAAAATATCCTGAACTTCTTCAAAAGAAGGAAGAAGAAATTCAGGAAGATACTGATTTCATTAGAGCAATCATTGAAGACCATAATAAAACTGGTAGATTTGGAGGACGAGTACATACTCGATTCCCTCCAGAACCTAATGGATGGCTCCATATTGGTCATGCTTATTCAATAAATAGGAACTATAATTATGCAGTGGAGTATGGAGGAAAATTTAACCTTCGATTTGATGACACCAATCCTCTCACAGAAGAAGAAGAATTTGTTGAATCAATAATCGAAGATGTTCTTTGGCTTGGTGTTGATTATGAAGATAGGTTGTTATTTGCATCCGATTACTTTGACCAGCTATATGAATACGCAGTTCAGTTAGTCAAGAAAGGGTTAGCATATGTGGATGATTCCAGTGTTGAAGAAATACGGGAAATGAGGGGAACAATAACAGAGCATGGAAAAGATAGTCCATACAAAAATAGATCAATTGAAGAGAATCTAGACCTCTTTGAGAGGATGAAAAATGGAGAATTCAAGGATGGAGAAAAAGTTCTAAGAGCGAAAATAGATATGACTCATCCTAATATGCTCATGAGAGATCCCATAGTATATAGAATACTTCATGCAAGCCATCATAACACAGGTGATAAATGGTGCATTTATCCAATGTATGATTGGGCTCATGGTTTAGAAGATTCAATTGAGGGGATAACTCATTCTATATGTACTCTGGAATTTGAGGTCCATAGACCACTTTATGATTGGTATATAGATCAGTTAGAAAATGAAGATGGAAGTCCCATATTCCACTCACAGCAAATTGAATTTGCGAAGATGAATCTTTCCTATATGGTACTTAGTAAAAGAAGGTTACGTAGACTTGTAGAAGAAGATTACGTAAACGGATGGGATGACCCACGTATGTTAACAATAGCAGGTATGAGAAGACGAGGAATTACACCTGATGCTATACGTAATTTTTCATTAGGAGTAAATATTACTAAGCGAGAAAAACTGATAGATATGTCAATCTTTGAACACTATTTGCGTGAAGATTTGGACAAAAGATGCCCTAGAGTTATGAGTGTACTCAATCCTCTCAAGCTTGTAATCACTAATTATCCTAATGATTTGACTGAGGAATTCAAAATTCCAAATCATCCTGCTGACAAAGAAGTGGGAACAAGAAACGTGAAATTTACTAAAAATCTATACATCGAGCAAGAAGATTTCATGGAAAATCCACCAGAAGATTACTATAGGCTTTCGCCAGGAAAAGAAGTCAGATTAAAGTATGCTTATTTTATTAAGTGTGAAAAAGTGCTCAAAGATGAAGAAACTGGGAAGATAAAAGAAATTCATTGTACTCATGATCCAAAAACTAAAGGAGGAGAATCTCCTGATGGTAGAAAGGTTCAGGGGACAATTCATTGGTTATCTGCTGACAATGCTCTAGAAGCAGAAGTAAGATTATATGACCGTTTATATACAAAGGAAAATCCAATGGATACCGAAGAAGGAAAAGACTATACAGATTACCTTAATCCCGATTCTATAAAAATAATAAAGTCCTATGTTGAACCATTCTTAAAGGATAAGGGACCAGGTTCAAGGTTCCAATTTGAAAGAAATGGATATTTCGTAGTTGATATAGTTGATTCAAAAGCTGAAAACTTAGTCTTCAACAGAATAATAACCTTAAGAGATTCATGGACTAATAAATGAGCAGAGCATTAGAAAAATTTAAAATCGAAACAAGAAATGAACGGTTGTCAAAGAAATTTGACAACACAAGCAGTCCCTTGGTGTAGCCTGGAAACATTCCAGACTTTGAATCTGGCGCCGGGAGTTCAAATCTCCCAGGGACTACCAACACTTCTTCTAAACTCTTTTCTGAAAACAACATTTATGCTATATAGGTTCAAAAGGAAGGATTTAAAATCTGTACTGGAAAAGAAGAGAATCAGTTACAATTATAGCCCTGTAGTGTAGTGGCCAAGCATTGTAGGTTTAGGCTTACAGACGGAAGTTCGAATCTTCTCAGGGCTACCAACTTTCTTCATTAAATCTCTTTTAGTTGATTTAATTTCTGAGTCTTACCAAGGTAAATCATTACCTTCCCAGTCGAAGAATTTTCCTGTTTTTTCTATTGATAGAGTATCAATTACCTTTCTCATTCCTTTTATAGATTCATAAGTAGTTAATGGAGCATTTTCTGTATATTCCATTGTAGTTTTAACCCAACCAGGATGGATTGAAACAACAGTAATTCCTTCTTCGTGCAAATCAACAGAAAGAGCCTTAGTGATCATATTTAATGCTGCCTTACTTGCGCTATAGCTGTATCCTCCTCCTTTACGACTTCTTCTACCAATACTACCACTGGTTGAAGAAATGTTAACAATGACTGGATCTCTTCCATTTTTGATTAATGGTAAAAACTTCTCCACGATTAATACTGGTGCAACAGAGTTTACTGTGAAGATCTTACCAAAATCCTCTTTGTATAATTTACCTAATTCATCACAGTACTTCTCTTCTCCTCCAAAGCGGATACCTGCATTATTAATCAGTATATCCAAACCATCTATTTCTTTAGAAATCAGTGTGAAGGCATTATCTATAGAATCTTTACTTGAGACATCTAAATCAATTAGAACTAGTTTATCCTCAAATTTATTTTTTAGTTCCAAAAGGTCTGGGTACTTTAGAGGATTTCTATTGCATGCAATGATTTGATTTCCTTTTTCCAATAGCTGTTTTACAAATTCCAATCCCAATCCTCTACTACTTCCAGTTACTAAAATTCTTTTCATACCAATCATTCCTTATCTAATTGATTTTTTATTCATTTATAATTACTCTCTTTAATGGTTTGGGGCGTCTACCAAAACTTTTAATTTACTATTATTTTACTCTACTCGGCAAACAAAATAGACCCATCGTCTAGCGGAAGGATACGGGACTCTGGATCCTGTGGCAGGCGTTCAAATCGCCTTGGGTCTGCCATTTTCAACATATTAAGCAGTTATTCTTCAAATGAATTGTCCTTTCATTACACTTTGAACAAAAGTGTATGTTAGTTTTATCCAATTTAAAATTCTTGAGTTTTTCTTCTAAGTCATTTTTGGAACTATAGGCTATAATAACTGTATTTGGACTTCCTTCTACCATTCTAGAAAGTGGTTTGTTCTTTTCATTCAACAAACATATTACTGGTATTTTATGCTTATAGGCATACATTATTTCCATCCCTACTCCATGAGATGGTTCATTGACATCAGCTATTATCTTTGTTGAATCCTTTAGCCAATTCATATCTCTCTCAAAAACAACTTTCGATGAAGCATCCTCCATCTTCCCAGGTACAAAAGGATGATATCCTTGTTCTTCAACAAAATCTATTAAAAAATCTAATAAAGAAAAGTCTAACTGGTTTGCTTTTATCATAGAACAAGCTATGTAGACATTCTTTTCAAGTTTAGTCATTAATGAAATTAAAAAAAGGTAAATATAAATGTAATTTTCGAGCTTAAACTATAGCTGTTTCTTGTTCAGTTATTTTTTGTAAGCCTATCAATGCCATCAAAGCAATTGTTGTTTCTTCGATACTTGCATTCCATAGTCCCTCTTTATCTTGAATTGCTGATAAGTAAATAGCTGCTTTCTTTAGTGGTAAAGAATTTGCTGTTTCACTTGGGAGGAGTGATTGGATTACATATCCAGTAGTACCAATATTAGCTGCCCAAGATCCTTCGATGAACTGGGTACCTACAACAGCTTGTACAAATTGTTGTCTTCTTGAAGGTGCTCTTCTAACATTTTGTAGTGATAACATCATTCTAGCAAACATTTCTATCGGTGTTTTTCCTGTTTGTGAAGTTGAGAATCGTGCATAACCTCTCTTGATCACTATGTCAATTGAAGCAGAGAATAAATTAGCCATCTTATCTAGTAATTTAATATTTCCTGTTACATCTCCTACATGGCTCATTATAATGTGTAATGGAGTTGTTCTAGAACGAAGATTCGGAGTGAATCTATTCAATTTATTGATGAAATCCCATTCTGTTTCTTCAAAAATAGAATCAAAGAACTCATTAACTAATTCGTTTCTCGTATCGAAAATTGTTGGATCAAAAAGACTTAGAGCATACAAAATAAAGAATTGCTCGTATGAATTATCAATTGTTTCAGCTGTTTCAACAACAGCTTTTAGACTTTCGATGGATTTACCAAGAGTCACTGTTTTCTTACCCTCTTCTGTATTTATTATCCATTCAGTATCCTCATTATACCCCAATTTATTAAATAGTTCTAAAACACAAGCTGTTTCGAATGTTGGACTAAAATCTCCCCAAAATCCTTCTTCAGTTACTCTTCGTTTCAAAGCATTCAAGCCCTTAGTAACAGCTTTATCTATATGTAAATCACCCAGCCTTTTGTTCTCTAAACTTTTTTCAAGGATAGAAAATTGGTATTCTAGTCCAAAAGTATTTGATCTGTCGGTTCGTGGAACTGAAAACAAGAAATACGCCGTTTCAATTACATTCAACAGAAAGAACAAGACTATCAAAGCTATACTCTGTGGATGAACTTTTGGAGGATCCAAAGTATAAAAACCAGGAATACTGGCATAAAGAATTATTACAACTAATGAGATAACTGATAAAACTGACATCAATTTGTTTGTATTTTCACCAAAAATGTCTATGAAGTAGTGATTTTCTATATAACTAAGAATTAGTACTAACTCAAAGAAGAACCCTAGTGGAAAGAAAATATATTTTCCTGTTGAACCAATTGGAGCGAAGGTTATAACATATAAATAGACTAAGGTGATAGCAAAAATGGTTATACCAAAAACTAGTGTCTCGATTAATCTTCTAAGTCCAATTCGTTGTCCAAACTTAAGTACCCTCGAATAAATACGGTAAGTTTCTTGAGTCATCAGATTAAACTTACATAACTTAATATAAAAAAATTGCTGATAGAGGAAAAGTAAATATAAATATTTTAAGCGAGCACAAAACCAAGTATAATAATAATTATACTGATAACTGTGATGGTTCCGAAAATCCAAACCCATTCTTTAAATAATTTTTCAGCTTCCTCTGGTTTCTCTCTTTTCTTCATTCTAAAAGATGCAGCAATTCCTGCTAAACCTAAAGGATAAAGCATAAAAACAATATTAACAGCGTTGAATACTCTACTTAGAAAGACAGAAATAAATGAAGCTAAGAAAAGAACTATTCCGACAATAGAGATTAAATCTAAAAGCTTATCTCCAAAATCTACTTTTCCATATTCCTCTTTAACAGTTTTAAATGTTTTAACAATGTTTTGTCGTATGTTCATTGTTTTCCCCTATTTTATGCTCTCGGCTTAAAGACTAATAATCTATTTATAAATCTTCTTTTCTCTTCGGAAATTAGATATACATCTTCTATTCAATTCTCTCTATTCTTACTCCCGAGGACATTGTTAATGATGTGAAGATCTTTAGGTCTTTTGTTATGGTCCCAATGTTTGCCATCTTAGAATCAAATCGTTTCTCTTCAAAAAGTATTATTATTGCCTTAGCTTTTGAATCGTAAACAATATCCCCTTTTCTCCCGGAAATTGCAGGTTTTTCAATAGTATAGAGAACATTTGTAGGGATTACAAACATTCCATCTCTCACTAAACCCCGAGAAGTAATAGGTAAGTTTCGATTAATGATTTCAGTTAAGTGAGGTCCTTTAATGCGTATCAATTCTCCCTCTGCTTCACCTTTACCAGGTAGAATAAATTTGATGTTATATCTATCTCCTATCATTTCGTTTCTTCTGAATCTGAACCCATATTTATATTATTTGTTTGCAAGCGAAAAAAATTGGAAAATAAATAAATAGTTAGTTGGTATATTATATAATATCTAAAGAAAATGTTTCAAAGTTGATTAAGATGAGTCGCTATATAACTCCAAAAGTAGATACAAAAGAACTGATTTTCGTTTCGGAAGAGGAATCTGAAATAAAATGTGGTAAATGCCATAAACCAATGTTTTTCACAATTTATTATAAGGAGAAAGAAACTTATGATTTTCTGGTTTGTAAAGACTGTGAAATATATATGCAGAGAATTATCCTCAATGATGACTAGTTCTAAAGATATCACGAAGTGCGACATATTTATTAATTTCATTTTTTAACTTAGATAAGAAGAATGGAGGTGTCATAAAGAAAATGATCGCAAGTTTAACTTTACAAAAAATCACAATTGTTTGCAAAGAAACAGTCACTATGACACCTAAGCTACAATTATAAAATCCTCTCTTCGCTTTTACAATTTTTACTTTATTGCATTCACTTGTTATCGTTTTGTCTTGACCCCTTTATTTGTGGAAGTGTATCAAAAGTGATAAACAGAGAATATTTAGAAAAAAGAGATACTTCAAATGAAATAACAGAGTTATCTACAACAGAAGCCTTAGCTGAGGCCATAGAAAATGGACTTTTAGTAGAAGTAAAACAAGTCATAGGTCAAGGAAAAGAAGCTTTCGTTTGCTGGGGTATAGACAAATATGAACGTAATATTGCTGTTAAGAGTTACAAACTCTATAGAACCATACATAGAGGGGTTATACATGGTACTCATCGTACTTCCCCATATGAAGTGATAGCACAATTTGCTAAACTCGAATATTATAAGAATTTGGATCTATTCGAAGCTAAACTTCCTGTGCCTCAACCATTCAAATATGCAGGTTTTAGCTATTCAATGAAGCTAATAGGAGATGAACATGGTCCCGCTCCCCTTTTAAGAGATTTAAGTAAAAATTTCTTTGATGATCCATCTGAAATACTAGAACAATGTGTAGACATACTTTACAATATGTTTAAAGCGAGATATGTTCACGGAGATTTTAGTGAACATAACCTTCTCTGGTATGAAGATCAAGTCTATGTAATTGATTTTCTTCAATCTAAGAATTTTGCTCTGAAGGATGCGATAGGATATGGTTCTCCTCTTGTCCCCTTAACAAGAGCATATAGAATATTGAGGAAAGATCTTAATTCTCTCCTCCCATTTTTTAAGAGATTGTTTAGAATTGAAGTAGATTATAACGAAGTATTGAATTATATTATGGGAGATTTTAAGGAAAAAATAGATAGAGAACTCGAACTTAACTTAGAGATAAGTTCGTAATCTCTTTTTTTATAATTCCTTTATTTGTTTAAGAGTACCTAGTCCGTAATCATCTTCTAGTTTTGTTAGAACCGATTCTATTCGTGCGATTTCTGCAGAAGCATCTTCTTTAGAGATTTCTTCTGATTTCAATTGAAACTTAGTTTTCATCATGTCAGCCCAAACTGCTAAGCTTTCGTTTTGAGGTTCTTCTAATGCTATTTTTGATGTTTCCTCTAAAGTTTTGATTGATGTAGATACATCACCTTTGATATATTCACTTACTCCAACTAACCATTTAGCCCAGAGCATAGGTACTTTATCTCCTATCTCCTTTCTAAGTTCTAAATCACTTACTGCAGCAATGTAACCTGATTCGATAAGTGTCTCATCAACACCATCATCCATGTTCGGGAAGCAAAAAGATGCAATGTTGTGATTCAACATTCCTGCTACAAGTTTAGCATCCTTTTGGAGAGCATACTCAATAGCTATTTTTGAATAAACTAAAATTTCTTCCATAGTTGTTATTTGCTTTCCAACCGGAGGCCATCCTCCACCTAGTTCTTTGATCTGAATCTGAGTGTTGATTAGGTTTTTTAGAACTGTTTCATCATCATCGAATAAGTTAGTAATAAATGGAATTATCTCCTTATCTTTGCTATTCTCATGCATTTCAAGAAATTTCTCTGCAATCTCTTTTGGTTCCATGTGTATCAAGAATAAAAGGAAAGAAGTCTATTTATATCCTTTTAAAGAATAGAATTTCATCCTAAAGTCAAATGGAATATAAGAAAGAAGATATTTCCTATAAGAATATTGACAATATACCCAATTAGTAAAAATACAATCCCTGGAGGGAGAACTTTTACCCAAATTTTCTCTCTTCCAGTTTTTTCTATGTCATCTTCTACTTCTTTCTTGAATTTCTCTTCCTCTTCAATTTCTACAACTTGCATGAAGTGTTTAATCTCCCATTTATCCTTGGTTTCATCGAACACTTCTGAATAAACAACATCCTGTCTATTTTTAGCTTTTTCAACAGGAGTGAGATAACCTGAAATTAGCATTAGAATCTTTGCTGCAAAATTACCTTCAGTTTTTTCAAATAGATTATTACCTCTTGCCTTACGATAAATGTTGTAGAATAGAAGCGGTAGTGGATAAAAAACTACCATGGCGAGTAACCAATTGAAGAAAGTATTGAAAATGGATGGGACCCAATTGTATATTGGGATATGTAAGATTGCGAAATTAAAGAAATAAACTGGAGTATTAAATGATAGAGCCATGACAGCTTTAGCATCAGCACCCCCCATTACACCTGTATAGTAGAGTAATAACCCCATAACAGTTCCTACACCAACATTGATACCAAACATAGTCCCCACTTTGCCCTTATCCTCTGCAAAGATGATGAGAACTATAGATGTTATAACTCCTGTAACAGCCATAACCAACCAAGGAATATCTGAAACTTCACGTTTAATTAAATCCATAAATGATCCAAGGAGTAAACATGCAATAACAATAGACATCTGAATATATAGCATAGTCTGATAAACAATAATCGGGTCCGCCATTATATCTCAATCATTTCAATAAACAATATAATAAAAAACCTTACGTTGCTTTTTGGAAAAATTGAAATAGCATAAATAAATCCCTTCTTAAATAGTAAATCATAAAGTCAGATTCTGAGGCCTCTACATGTTTCACTCAAATTTTGAACAAATATCT
>JAGLXK010000227.1 GCA_023132955.1 Candidatus Heimdallarchaeota archaeon | reverse complement strand
ATATCTTCAATTACTAATAAAATTATTAAAGTGTCTTCAGACTTCATTATTGAATCTAGAAATAGAAAACTTTCAATACTACAGAAAAAAATACTTTCGTTATTTCAGTCTCTAATCGGAAAAGATGATTTGCTTAAGAATATTAAACTATTTTCCGATTACAAAATTGATTTCCAAAACGGAAGTGCAAATCCGCTAAAATTCAATCAATTATCAACAGGAGAAAAGCAGATCTTTATTATTGCAATTTCATGGGCATTAATTCAGCTTTCACAAAGAACATTTCCTGTTGTTTTTGACAGCTTTTTTGGTCGATTAGATCTTACCCACAAAAATAGAATTCTCAGTAAATTTGTACCAAATTCTCAAAAACAAGTAATTTTGCTTGTAAATGATAATGAAATGAACAAAAAAGACTTAGATATATTTTCGAAATATAATACTGTTATATATAACTTAAAATTCAATGAAAGGAGAAAGAATACAATTATAGAGAGGATTTAAATGAAGAATCGATTAAAAACCTCAAAACAAACTGAAGACATTCTTAATGAGCTTGAGTATAAGTTTAATCTGCCAAGAAATATTATACTTAGATATGCGATTTCACTATCTCTTGTTGATGATAAAAGCGAAATCAAGATTCAAAGCAATAGCTCTGGTCTAGAACTTACAAGATCTACATTAACAGGTGAATTCGATTCAATTTTTAAAGGAATTATATCAATAAAAAAAGAAAAACAAATTGATGATGATGAGTTTTTTGAGGATATGAAGTTTCATGCAGATAGAGGTACTATTCTTTTAAAAAATCTCTATGATTTTGAAGGTAATATCGAAAAAGCGATTATAAGATTGTCTTCAATGAATGATTGAGTTATATGTTCAAGTTTTGATTTATTTAATAAAATATTTATGCTTTAGAACTATTTCTTACTGTTAAAGTTCAATTTCTGATTCTTCATTTTGTTTGTACCTTAGTGTTAGATACTCGTAAGTAGACACAATTCTCATTCCCTTATCTTTTTATTTTTATTTTATAATATGAAGTTTATTCAATTGTCTCCTATAAGCATTTTGGGAGTTAACCATGCAGTTATTTGTTTTCCAAACTTATTCAAGTAATCCTAAAAAATAAGTTCCTACCCTAATATATTCAGGATAAAAAAGTTCATGTTAATGATTTATTTTCTTCTGATTCTCCTTTAATTGTGGTGTTTAAAAACTGACATTTATAATTAATACTGTGGATAGAAGCATTAATGCCCAAATTAGAAAAACCAAAAGGAATGAAGGAATTTTACAAAGATAACTCTGATTCAAAACTTGAAACTAGTACAAATCAGCAAGACACAAATGAATTTGAGCTTGAAGCTACAACTATCTGGTCTTTTCCTAATAGAGGTAAATGGGCCACTCATAAAGGAGATTATCGAGGTAATTTCGCTCCTCAAATCCCTAGAAACGTTATTGAGAGATATTCTAAGCAAGGAGATTTAGTCTTAGATCCTATGGTTGGTAGTGGTACAACTATTATTGAAGCTAAACTGACTGGTAGAAACAGTATTGGTATCGACATTAACAAAAAACCTCTTGAAATTGCTAAAGAGAGAATTTCTCAAATACCTAACACTAATGTTTCATCTTACATTTTATACTTGGGTGACGCTAGAAAAC
>JAGLXK010000226.1 GCA_023132955.1 Candidatus Heimdallarchaeota archaeon | reverse complement strand
TCACCTGGATTGATATTAGCAATGGGTAACAGCCCACTTAATGGGATCAGAACAGCAAAAATTAGAGGGATTCCTATTATAGCTGAAAGAACATATTTAGATTTCGTAAACTCTATAAGATCCTTTTTGACTAAAGCCCAGATTCTTCTCCACTTCATGATTCTTCCTCCTCTTGGTTTCGTGGAAGATTTTCACTTTGCACTAGTTCCAGATATACTCGCTCTAATGTCGGATATTCGTGCTTAACTTCAAACATAGGAAAATTCTGTTTGATCAGTTCATCAATAATTGTAGGTGTTTCCTTTTCTATTTCTTTGATGAAGATAGAGATAGATTTTCTTTCAGGATTAATATCTAAAACATCATAATTCCTTTCCTGGAAGAAGTTTTTGATGATATCATTCCAGACTGCAAACCTGAAAACCGTTGTTGTTTCATCTTTCTTTAAATCACGAAGCTGATTTGGAGTTCCCTCAGAGATTAGTTTTCCATGATTAATTATTCCAACTCTTGTAGAAAGTATTTCAGCTTCAAAGAGATTGTGGGTACATAAGAAGAAAGTTCGTTTTTCTAGTTTTGATAACTTCAAAATTTGATCTCTTACTATCTTAGCAGATTCAGGAGCTAGTGATGCAGTAGGTTCATCTAGAAAAATTACAGGTGGGTCATGTATCATCGATCTAGCAATAGCTACCTTCTGTCTCATACCTTTACTTAGTGAACCGGCAGGTAAGTCAATTTTATCCGGTAAATCAAAAAGATCAATTAATTCTTCGATTCTTTGTTTGATTTCCTCTTTAGGAACATCATATAAGTTAGCAATAAATGTTAAATTTTGACGCACTGTCAATCTTTCATAAAGTGCGGGAGTTTCAGTTAGAAGACCTACTATACTTCTTACTTGAGAAGCATCGTCTACAACATCAAGTCCAAGAATTCGAGCTCCACCAATAGAAGGTCGTAAAATTCCAGCTAAAAGGCGTGTAGTAGTGGTTTTACCTGCTCCATTTGGTCCAAGAAGACTATAGATCTCTGATTTTTCTATTGCCAAATCAAGACCATCGACTGCTCGTAGGTGAGCTCTTTTTCCCTCTTTTTTAATATCATAATCTTTAGTTAAGTTTCTAGTCTCAACAGCTAACATCCCTTATCAATTTCAAGAAGTTTCATGTAGTAATAAATCTTTAGAAACTAAATTGAGTTTATTTATCCACTTTTATCTATTATTTTTCGAAGAGTGTTAACTAACTTCCAGACATCTTCATAACTATTACTCAAGGGGGAAGGTGTAAATCTTAAGAAATTTGGAGGACGAAAGTCATGAATCACGTTATGCTCCATTAACTCCTCATGAATGGACATAGCTTCTTCATGTTCAAGAGCTATATGCCCTCCCCTTTGATTAGGTAATCTAGGCGTTCCAAGTTTGAAATTATAAGGTTCTTCTGTAAGCAAATTGTCCACCAGATAAATAAGATACGATGTCATCTTCAGTGATTTTTCTCGAATATTTTCTATTCCTGCTTTAAGTATAAGATCCAAGGATCCTTCTAAAGCTGCTGACCCTAAAATTGCTGGAGAAGAGATCTGCCAACCACCTGCGTTTTTAGATTGTTCAAAATGCAGATTCATTTCGAATTGCTTCTCTTTGACATAACCGAACCATCCTGTTAAAGCTGCATCTTTATCAAAATGTTTCTCATTAACATATATGAAAGCACTAGATCCAGGACCTGCGTTAAGATATTTGTACGAACACCAGAAAGCAAAATCAATTTCCCATTCATCAAATTGGTGGGGAACAACACCAACTGAGTGAGAGCAATCCCAGCCAATCAAAACATCTTTTTTATGAGCATTTTCTGTAATTCCTTCGATATCTAATAATTGGCCACTCCTGAAAAGAACTGAAGGTAAAATTACCAAAGCAACATCTTTAGTAATCATCCGCTTAATTTTCGCTTCATCAAGGAATTTTCCATCCTCACTTTTTATTAGTTTAAGATGTTTGTTGGGATCAAGATTTTTGAGTTTCACTTGACTTTGTAAAGCATAGATATCAGTAGGAAAATTGAGTTCATCAGCGAGAATCTTGTTTCTTTCCTCTAATGGTTGATAAAAAGTGCTAACTAGTGAATGAAGATTAATTGTTGTAGTACCAGTAGCTACAACTTCTTCAGGTTTAGCTCCTACTAGAGAAGCTGCTTTAGCTCCAAGTTTTTCTGCTTGATAAAACCATGGATTATCTTCATGAATCCATCCTTGAACACCTAGGGTTTTCCATTCATCAAGAACACGAAGAAGAGTAGTTGCTGCATCCTTCGATAGTAATCCTAGAGAGTTACTATTTAGATAAGTAGTATCAGTGGGGGTGAAGAATCTTTCCTTAAAGTGACTTAAAGGGTCTGTTGAATCCATCTTTTTAGCCATGTTTACACTAAATTCACCAGAATCGCTCATAGCTTTCAACTAGAAAAGTAATGGAAGAAATAAATACTTTATGGATAAGGTTTTGATTATTTTTTTTCTGTTTAAAGTGCTTGTTTTAAATATTTCCAAGTATAACCATTTTCAGCTGTAACTATGCCAGAAACAGTACCTTCTGCAACTAAAAATCCACCATTTCTAGAACCACCTTCAGGACCTAAATCAATTATTCTGTCAGCCTGCTTAATAATTTCCATGTTATGATCAATTATCACAACTGTGTTCTCTTCATCAGCTAACCTGTGAAGTACAGAGATTAGTTTATCTATATCATAGAAATGAAGTCCTTGAGAAGGCTCATCGAGCAAATAGATGCTCTTATCATGGGTTCGTTTTGAAAGCTCTCTGCTTATTTTAAGACGTTCTGCCTCCCCACCAGAAATTGTTGTTGTAGGTTGCCCCATCTTCAGATATCCTAGCCCTACATCTACAGCCAGTTGTAATGGTCGATGTATTTTTTCAATATTAGAGAACAGCTCTGCAGCTTCTTCAACTGTCATTTCCAAAATATCTGAAATTGTTTTCTTCTTATATCTTACAGAAAGTATCTTTTTCTTGTATCTTTTTCTTTTACATAAAGGACATAAAATCCAAACGTCTGATAGGAAGAGCAACTCAATTCTTATTTCTCCCAATCCTCGACATTCAGGACATTGACCTTTTGAGGTGTTAAAACTAAAATGACCTGAAGTTAATCCTTTAGCTTTAGCTTCTGGTAATGTTGCGAAGAATTGTCTAATCTCATCAAAAACTCCAAGATAAGTAGCTGGAGTAGATCTTCTTGATTTACTTAAAGACGATTGGTCTACGATTATTACTTTATCAAGGTCATCATATCCAGAAATTGACTTATGTTTACCAACTTCTGTCTTTTTTCCATGAACTTGTTTCTCTAAACATTTCTGAAGAGTGTCAATAACTAAGGATGATTTGCCTGCACCTGAGACTCCAGTTACTGCAGTGATAAGACCTTTACCAAACTTAATATCAATATTTTTCAAGTTGTTTTGTGATGCACCCTTAATTTCAATGTATGAATCAGTTTTCCTATTTTTCTTAGGTGTCTTTATTTTCTTTGTTCCTTGAATATAAGCAGCCGTTAAGATATCATCTCTTTTAAGAAGTTCTTCAGTTGGACCTATCGCTATAACTTCTCCTCCTTGGTCACCTCCAAGAGGGCCAAGCTCGATAAGAATATCTGAGTTTTTGATTATTATATCGTCATGTTCAACAACAATTACATGGTTAGCATTATCTCTTAATCGTTTCAGAGTAGTGAGAAGATTTTCTATGTCTCTGGGATGAAGTCCGATCGTTGGCTCATCGATCACATAAGTGACTCCTATTAATCCACTACCTATTTGTGACGCTAATCTTATTCTTTGTGCTTCACCATTTGATAGTGTGCTTGATCTTCTATCTAAAGTTAAGTAATTTAATCCTACATCTACGAGATATTCAGCTCTTTTTCTAAGCTCTATTAGAATTCGTTCTGCAATTTTAGTTCTTATCTTATCGAGCTTCAAATTGGTTAAGAAATCTAGAAAATCATCCACTGCGAATCTTGAGAGATCATTAATTGATTTATCACCAACAGTTATCGAAAGAACTTCTGGTTTGAGTTTCCTTCCAGCACAATCTGA
>JAGLXK010000225.1 GCA_023132955.1 Candidatus Heimdallarchaeota archaeon | reverse complement strand
GAATTATTTCCGGTTCATAAGGATTAATCTATTTTTTAACCAAAAAAATATCTTGACCAGTGTTGGAACACCAATTGATAATAGACTTAGCAACAATAAATTTCTTCAGTTTTCGTTCTTTGGCATCTTTGTTCAATTCTGACATTTTAGAATACTTACCTATTTTTGTCCCAAAATCAAACCCAATTAAGCCAATTTTTGATGCCGACATAAAAGTGGATAAACAAATTATTCTGTCCCCATCAGTAAATCCAAAGAAGTTAAATGAACCAGGTAAAGGAGTTGTCTGTGTGGAAATTATGAAAGAACCTTTAGAAATTTGAGCAATATTAGCCTTAACAGCTTCTAAGTTATCTCCATGTACATGAACAATAGGTACAGATCCTTTTAGTTGAGCAGTTAGTTGATCACCAATTACCCCATCTAAATCAGTAACTATGAAATTTGGAATAATTCCTTGGGAAATAAGAAAAGAAGTAGCCCCATCAGCTGATATTAAGACATCTGAAGCCTTAGCATGTTTTTCGAGATATTCAGAAAAGTCTTCTTCCAAATGGATACCAGGAGCGATTGCATAAACCAATTTTTCTTCAAGCATGTTTCGCAATTTAATTTCAGAATAATTACTTGGATGGGAATGTATAATTTGTTGAAGTGCTTTTAGGTCTTCATTATCATCAATATTTAGAAATTCACAAATCTTTGGATACCAATGTTCATTCCATATTTGCAAAGAAAATTTAAGTTTCTCCAAGCCATAGAAAGAAGATTCAACTGTGTCAAAAATCATTTAAATCTCCTTCATCACTTTCTAATTCTTCAATTGTTAATGACCTTTTACTGTGAATACGAGTAAGCTCTGATTCATAGCGTGCTTCTATATCTCTAAATGTTAAGAAACCAACAATTGTCTTTTGATCTGTTCTATCAACAACTGGAAGACATTCTATTCTATGAGTAGTTAGTCGATCAAAAACTGCCGTAAGTGTTTCATCAGGATAAGCTACAATAACTTCAGATGTCATACATTCACCAACAGTACTTTTACTTTTTGAGAAACCTTCTTGGTAATCAATGGCACTAATAATTCCTACTAAAAAATCATTGTCATCAACAACAGGTAACGAACTTCTCTTCTCTAAGTATAAAAGTGGAAAGGTTTCTTCCAACAAATCATGTTTTTTGAGTGAAGCAAAAGAATCCTCCATTGCTGATTTTACAGTAAGTGTCTCAAGAACATCAGTATGTTGAATTGTTCTTCTTAGAATAACTTCTTTGCTTCTGATTTGACCTTTGTAGAGACTAAAGTCCATTGAAATGATGAAAGCCATCGCGTTAGTTAGAATAATTGGTATTATTAAATTTGGAAACCCTACCATTTCAAGAACAAGGATCATTGAAGCGATAGGTGTTTTTGTTGTTGAAGTATGCATTGCTGACATCCCTACAACCATTAATGCAGTTGCTTCTAAGGAAGGAAATAATCGTGAATATAACAACCCTAAAGCTGCCCCTGTTACTAAGGTTGGGCCCATAACTCCCGCACTATTTCCAAAACCAACACATGTTGAAGTTACTATAATTTTCCCCAATAACAATACAAACAAAATACCTAGTTCAATGGATTCATTTGCAAGTAAGTTATTTATAGATCTAAACCCCGTACCCGACAGTTTTACGCCTTCAGGTAACCAAAAGTCATCTACTAAAAACACAATAATAGCAGTGATTGCCATGCCTATTAAAGGTAAAAAGTGATTCTTGATGTATCTGTCAAATCCTTTTGATAAATATCTAAAAAGCAGAGAAAATCCTATACCAAGAAATCCGGCGATTATTCCAAACAAGAGAAACTGAAGAGAATTAACAAAAGTTATGGTAAAACTAGTTGTTACAGGAGACAAAAGCACTGGAGCTTACGAAAGAAAAGGTATTTTCTGTAGAGCCAATAGAAGACCGTAAACAACTGAATGTAGGAAA
>JAGLXK010000224.1 GCA_023132955.1 Candidatus Heimdallarchaeota archaeon | reverse complement strand
GCAAAACCAGATATCCTCTGTTTTGGTAAAAAAATGCAAGTGTGTGGAATATTAGCATCTGATAAAATTAAAGAAGTTGAAAATAATGTCTTTGAAGAAAGCAGTAGAATTAACTCTACATGGGGCGGAAACTTAACTGATATCTTCCGATCAACAAAATATCTTGAAATTATCGAGAAGGAGAATCTTGCTGATAATGCTGCTAAAATGGGCGAGTATATGTTAAAGCAAGTAAAAGAACTCCAAGTTGATTTTCCAGAGAAAATATCCAATTGTAGAGGAAGAGGATTGTTCACTGCATTTGATTTAGAATCTACTGAGAAACGCGATCAAATCAAAAAAGATTCTTATGCTAAAGAACTACTTTTACTTGTTTGTGGAGAAAAAACCATCCGTTTCAGACCTTATCTCAATGTTACATCTGAGGAAATTGATGAATGTATGAGCATTCTGAGAGATGTCATTCAAAACCTTTAATTTTCTCTTCCTTTTCTTTCTATTTCCACTGTTTTTTGGTTTTTTTGAGCATTGATACCAAAAACTTATATGTTCAAATCCAAAAAAGAGGGCAAGGTGAAAATATGCCTCTGGTTGAATGTGTACCCAATTTCAGCGAAGGAAAAAATCAAGAGATTATTGACCAAATCGTTGATGCCATCCAAAAGGGTGGAGAAATCATTATGTTAGATAGCAGGATGGATCCTGATCATAATAGAGCCGTTATTTCATTTATTGGTGAACCTGAAGAATGCGTTAATGCTGCATTTGCAGGATGTAAGAAGGCTACTGAGTTAATAGATATGAATGAGCATAAAGGAGAACACAATAGATTTGGTTCTACAGATGTTATTCCCTTCATTCCAGTCACTGCTATAACTCTAGAAGAATGTGCAGAACTAGCTCAAAAACTAGGAAAAAGAATTGCTAAAGAACTGAAAATACCTGTTTATTTCTATGGAGCAGCTGCAAAAGATCCAGCTAGAGAAGTACTTCAAAATTATAGAACAAAATCATTCCAATATGAACAGCTGAAAAAAGAAATAACTACAAATGAAGACTACTTCCCAGATGTTGGAGCTAAGAAGATACATCCTAAAGCTGGAGCAGTAAATATTGGGGCTAGAAACTTCTTAGTTGCATACAACATCTATCTTGATACTGATGACATGGATGTTGCTAAGAAAATAGCTAAAAATATTCGTCATTCTGGTGGAGGATTAAGGTATATTCAAGCTGGAGCTATGAATATTGAAGATCGTGGTGTTGTTCAAGTCAGCATGAATATAACCAATTTCAAAGGAACCCCCTTACATAGAGTCTTTGAAATGGTGAAGACAGAAGCAAAACGATTCGGTGTAAATGTTACTGAATCAGAAGTTTATGGGATGCTTCCTCTTGATGCTCTTTTAGAAGCTGCAGAATTCTACTTACAATTAAACAAATTTGATAGAGATCAAATAATCGAAAAAAGAGTTTTTTCAAAAGGTGAATAAAATGGGTGAAATGCTAATAAATAAAGTAATAACAGATTTTCTGGATGAATTAGCTAGTGATGCTCCTGCACCTGGTGGTGGTTCAGCAGCTTGTATTGCTGGAGCTATGGGTGCCGCATTAGGTAGCATGGTTGCGAGACTTACAATAGGTAAGGAAGATTACAAAGATGTTGAAAAGTTTTTCAAGAAAAAATTGAAAAAAACTGAAGAACTTAGAATAAAACTTACAGAATTAACTGATAAGGACGCCAATGCTTTTAGTGGTGTAATTAAGGCATTCGGAATGCCTAAAGAAACTGAAGAAGAGAAAGCAACTCGTTCAGCTAAAGTCTTAGCAGAGTACAAAGTAGCTGCTGAGGTACCTCTAGACACATGTATAGCCTGTAAAGAAGTAATTGATCTTCATATAGAAATGGGAACTAAAGGAAATAAGCAAGCTCTTTCAGATATCGCTGTAGGTGCTCTTTGTGCTTTGACTGGTCTCAAGTCAGCTATGCATAATGTGGAAATTAATCTCGGTTGGATAAAAAACAAAGATGCTGAATATGCAGAAAAAATGTATGCACAGCTTGAAGAACTAGTTGAAGGCGTTGAAGAAAAAGTCAACAGATTAGATGAAGAAATAAGAGCGACTTTCTAAATTCTTTTCCTTCTTTCTTTCAATATTCGAAAGGTATTTCGTGTATTTCTATACCTGTTTTCCATTTTTTACTTTCTTTTTCTTTTAAACTCATAAATAGTTCAATATGTCCAATTATGATGAATCCCATTTCATAGAATAGTTTCATAGCATTTTTATTTCTCGCTACAGGTCTTATTGATAAATATTTTATTCCCTTTTCTCTTGCATGGTTGATTATGAATCGTAGTAATTTCTTCCCAATTCCCTGTTTTCGATAAGCTGAACTTATTATGATGGGTTCCACCTCTGCAGCTTTACCTCTGACAATTAAACCTATTAACCCGATTATGATCTCATCTACTTCTGCTACCCAAATGCTCTCTCCCCCATATTGTTCTAAATGATCTTTGAATCCTTGAGCTAAATTCTCCCCTCCAATAGATGGATCAACATATATTTCCTGATGATATTCAGTTAATTCAATCCACATTTTCTGACAAAGAGCATTATCAGATTCTCTGTAATTTCGAATCTTTAAATCTTCAGACATTTCCTTTCAAAAGAGATATTTCTACTAGGTAATTAAAATTTGCGTCAAAAAGGATATTACTACTATTTGTTTAAGAGTCACCGAAAGATTTATTAAGTGTCAATATATTGATATATTGATATATACGTATATTTCTATGCTGGGCTGCTAGATTATGAAAATCAAAAAAAAATCTCTGATAATTATTCTGATTGTAATCTGTTCAATAATTGGTGTATCATATGGTATATCAATAATATTTACAATGATGAACCATCATGGTGGACTTCCAGGAACAAAAATTCTAATTGATGAAGATAAAGATTTAGCTAAATATCCTGGGAATGGAACTCTTGAGAATCCATACATAATTGAAGGTTTGAGTTTCGATACAATCAGATCTAATGGGCTAGTTATTAAAGATGTAACATCATGTTTTGAAATTCGTAATTGTGATATTTCTGCAAATTGGATAGCTATCTCTATTCATAACATTAACAGTTCTTATTGTGGGATTTATAATTCAACTTTTTCTGCACATGAATTAGGTATTTATGCAAGTGAAATCAATTCTTTTATTGTTGAAAATAGTCATATCACAGCTTTTACTGTAGGATTTAGCATAGAAGGAGTCACTAATATGTCTATTAGTAATAATACAATTTCTGGGGGGGCACATGGACTTGACATTTGTAGTGTACTTGAAGGTTCAGTAATGAACAATACCTTTAGTGGATGCTATGGTATTAGTATCTCTTATCCGACATATAATACACTAAATATTTATCAAAATACTTTTCTCTACAGCAGCATTTTTGTTGGGTCATATGCCAGTAATTTATATTATCAAAAGAAACTCAATTTTAGTTTCAATTCTTTTGTTGAA
>JAGLXK010000223.1 GCA_023132955.1 Candidatus Heimdallarchaeota archaeon | reverse complement strand
TATTAAGCCCAATAAACAAAAGTATGCTAATTAGCTGATAAATAAAAGCTGATGAAGTGACTGTATAATCAAATGCACCAAAAGGAGGATGAAACTCCCAAAGAACCTTTTCTCCAAAAATAGGTAAAACTTCTCCCAAATATCTCCCAAATGTCATAGCATAAAGACTAATAGAGAAAGTATATCCAAACCATAGAATTATACCTAAGAAACCTGAAAACCATTTCTTCTTGAAAGCTTGTTGAGCATAAATAAAAGCTCCACCAGCTTTAGGATATCTCAAGGCTAAATGAACATAGCTGTAAGCAGTAAAGGAACTTACAACACCTGCTAGAATGAATGATAAAAATGCCATTGGACCTGTGTTATTGATTACTATACCTAGAACGCTAAAAACACCTCCACCAATAAGAGCACCAACTGCAATACCTAGAGCTTCCTTTAAGCCAAGCTCTTTAGATAATTCAATTTTTACATTGTTAGTGTCGGTGGTTTGGTCTTTTGCCATTTGTACCCCAACTGAATGAAAAAAAAATCAGAATGGAATTTATATTTCTTTGGGTAATCTTCATTTTTACTTTAATATATCGGGGCCATTCTGGAGGATTTCACTAGATAAACAATGAATAGAGCAAAAGTAAAAGCTACAAGACTCCATGATAATTTCCTATTCCATCTTGCAATATATCGACCTGTAAAAATACCAAATGGTAATAGAGTAAAGAATGAAAAAAGCAGCAGAAACATAGGTATCTCTTTCAGAGCATATAACCATACGACCTCAAATCCATTTGCAAACATAAGTACTAGACAAACAATTGACCAGAACAGCATCCAAACAATACCACTAAGCGCTACAATACCTCTTTCTCTATCACTTCCAGAGAAATCTCTGAAAACAAGAAAGGCTGGAACAACGAAAATAGGTACAAAAATGCTGAACAAGCCAAGAAGAATCCCTTGTAGCCATAATGTAACACCTGATCTTAATTTCATGCGTTTTGCAACCATTTTTTGAACAGCATAGAATCCTGAGAAAATAAAAACTGTAACACCAAAATTGAGCAGTGTTGTATATAGATATAGAGGTGTTAATTGAATTCCTTGATAAACTGATCTAGTGACTATACTATGGGTCCCTAAGAATAAACTAAACAATAAAGAAGCAACTAATATATTAATAAAATCTGATTTCAAATCAAAGAGTGTAAAGAATGATGACCTCATCATAAATCT
>JAGLXK010000222.1 GCA_023132955.1 Candidatus Heimdallarchaeota archaeon | reverse complement strand
AGGATAGAAGAGGAAAAGATAGAAAAACTGATTATTGATTTGAGAGGGAACTCTGGAGGAAGAGAAAATTATGGTGCAATCTTGTATAGTTATTTAACCACATGTGATTTTCAATATTTTGATATTGTAAGTTTAAAGAAAAAAAGGTATGACTTTTTCAAAACAACAAACAATAATAAGTATAAAGTGATTTTAGGCTTAGTACGGAAAGAAAAAATAGACAATGGTTATAAAATTCATAATCCCTTCTTCATACCACCTTTATACAAAATTCACAAGAAAAAAAAGAATGCTTTCACAGGTGATGTATTTGCTTTGATTGATGGAGGAAGCTTTTCTGCTGCTTGTGAATTTTTAACAACATGTCATCGATTTCAGAGAGTGAAATTTGTTGGAGAGGAGACTAGAGGCGCTTACATAGGTAATAATTCTGATTTAATGGTAAATGTGAGTCTACCTAATTCTAAACTTGTACTCCGTATACCCTTGTTTAGATTTATTATGCCAGTTTCCCAAGAAGACAATCATAGAGGTATTAAACCTGATTATGAGATAATAGCTTCAATTGATGATATTTGTAAGGGAAAAGATACTGCTCTTGAGTATGTGTTGGAAAATTTAATTCAATCTGAATAACATAGAAAAAGAAGAACCCCCCTGGAATCTGTTCAATCGAAGTCTTTTAAAACACTGTCAATAAAAACTCTTGTAGTTGAGGAAGATTAGAAATAAGTGATTATTTGTTTAAGTTTTTTTCAACGTCCAAAATAATTGCTTAGAATCATACCTCAAAGAATTGATACTTGATTTTAGGTTAGACCAAAAAAGTGGTATCAATGAAATTTCAAGAATACGATTTAAATATTCAAATAAAACGCGCTTTAGACGATATGGGGATTCATATTCCAACTGAAATACAGCGTAAAGCGATTCCTAGACTCCTTGATGGGGGTAAAACACATATCCTTGGCCAAGCTAAAACTGGAACAGGAAAAACATTAGCTTTCGCCATTCCTATTACAAATCAGATAAGCCCTAAACGTAAATCAGTTCAGGCTGTCGTATTAGTACCTACTAGAGAACTATGTAAACAAGTTTACAGTGTCTTTACTAAATTGAATAAATATAGAAAATTAAAAACTGTTGAAGTTTATGGTGGAGTTTCTATCGACCGACAAAGAAGAGAAATTAAATCTGGAGCTCAGATTGTTATAGCTACACCTGGAAGACTTATGGATCTTTATAGAAGAAGAGCTATTTCTTTTAGAGATGTAAAATTTGTTGTACTTGACGAGTCGGATCGCATGCTCGATATGGGTTTCCTCCCTGATATACAGTACATTCTGTTTGATGCAATGAGAGGTGTCTATCCTCGTTTATTACTCTTTTCAGCAACAATGCTTAAACAGATTAGAAAGATAGCTCATCAGTTTAGCAATGGTGAAAGTTTGGTTGAGATAAATGTGAGCAAAGATGATCTTACTGTAGAGAACTGTAAACAGTATTATTACAGAATCAAACCTGAGAAACGATATTCTACTTTTGTCTCTATACTCAGAAAAGAACGCCCCAAGTCTTCTATTATCTTTGTTAATACAAGGAGATGGGCAGATAAATTAAAAAAACGCCTATCCCAAGAAAGAGGTCTGCACTTAAGATTCAACACCTTGCATGGGGATAAAACACAAGGCCAAAGAGAGTATGTTTTGAGAAGTTTCAGAGAAAAGAAAATTGATTGTTTGATAGCCACAAATGTTGCCGCAAGAGGACTAGATATTCCACATGTAACACATATTTTCAATTTTGATTTACCAAGGGAAGGACCAGAAATATATGTCCATAGAATTGGAAGAACTTCCAGAATGGAAAATGAAGGAAAGGCAATTTCACTTGCTTCTAATGATCAAATGAAAATACTTCGCGAAATAGAAGACTTCATGAAGAGACCAATAGAGAGGCTTTATTTCGAAAATAGAACTAATAGTAAAAAACAATCCAAATCCAATCACTTCACAAGCTTTAACGAAAACAGAAAGAAGAGCCAAATTGCCATACCAGCAAGTGATTAAATTTAAGGTTATGAAATAATCATAACCCCCCAATAATTTTTAGGATTCATATTTTAAAAAAAGAGCGAAAAATTCCTTTGTAATGTATATTTCTCCTGCAACACGAAAACTTTAAATTTTTCAACTCTCTACGTATTTTTTGTGTTTAACATATAAGCACAGGATTTGAAACAAAAATGGACAAAGAGAAATACTACAAGTATATGTTCCTTTCAGGAGTTCTCTATAACCTTGGAGCAGGATTACTATTTGGTTTGTTACCTATTTTCGTTGCAGGTTTTCTACCTGCCTTTGGTATTGAGAATCCTCCAAGCTTGATCTTCCTACATCTAATGATACTTCTAGTTTATGGATATGCATTAGCTTACTTCTTAGCAATGAAGGATCTCCCAAAAGCACGAAATACAGCATTAGTTGGTGGATTATTTAAAATCCTATTCTTTCTAACAGCTGTAATATACTTTATACTAGACCTTACAACTACTATTAGCGGCTGTAGCTGGGCAATGGTTCTAATTTTAGTACCTGACTTGATTCAAGGTTCTATGTTTCTAGAATTCTTTTTCAAATACGATAAATTTGAATAGTAATCAGAAACACAACCCTTCTTTTTTCTTTTTATGGGACAGAATCAGTTTTCCTTCTGATAAGGTATCTTCTTGGATGAACGACCATCTCGGAAGAAGTAAGGCTTTGCAGTAAAATGAAAAGAAGCTTGGAACAAAAATTATAGAGTATTTACCATAATTTATTTTTACCTTAGCTTATCTTTAGGTAAGTCAAAAACAGTAAAAAGAAAATGAGTTTAGTTTCTATAATTAGATCATATCCTGCTTTTGAATAAATTCATTCCACTGAAGTAACTGATTATAGAGCTTTGATTGCTGTTGATTGATTTTCTCTGCAAATTGAACTAATCCTTCTTCATCGGCCATGTCCCTCACTTCTTCTATAAGTGCTTTAGCTTTCTTTAGGTCTACATCAGCTAAAGAATAGATGGTTTTTAACCAGATAGTATTAAGTCTAATATTCTTCACTTCTAATCTTAGAATATATGATAATGTTTTTTGCTTGTTAGCTATTTCCTCTAATTTGTCTGTATATTTTTCAAGCTCATTCATTACTTCATTTTCCCCTGAAATGCTGAATTCATTCATTAACAGTTCACAAAGATTGATTAGTGCAATTATGATTAACTCTTGATCAATAATTTTTCCTTCCCATATTTCTTCTACCACTTCTTCCAGTATATTTAAGGCTTGAATCCAATTCTTTGGACGTGAGCTAGCTTTCAGAATTATCGCTTTCGCAGCTTGATAATACTTACTGTTAAGTTTTGAGGGATATTTACCATCTATCTCTTCTAATTCCCCCAAATATTGATAACTCATTTCTTCTTGGTTTTTATCTACTAGTAATTGAATCAAATGAAAAAGCACTTGAATTACAAAGATTCTAAATCCTGGAAATTTTTTAGCTGAATTAAGACTTTTTGTAAAATAATCCAAAGAAAGATAGTACTCTCCTTGAATTTGGTAAATCTTACCCATAATAAAGAAATTCATCATGTAATACCATTCATTTGTGAAATCACTATAGTTTTCCATATTTTCTTGACATATTCTTAAGGCTTGATTATATTGTCCAGCAACAAGAAGACACCTAGCTAAATGTGATTTATGTTGCCAGGTTCGACTTCTATTTCCAATCTTTGAGAATATTGCAATTGCTTGTTGTCTTAATTCAATTGCTCTGTCTATACTCCCTTCATACTGGTTTATAATGCTCTCTGACATTAAAAGAGATCCCTTATCGATTGGGTTTAAAGCTTTTTTTCTAAGTCTAGGTATTGTTCTTTTCCAAGTTGATATTGCCTTACTTATTTCTCCTTGACCAAAATTAATGTAAGCTTTCAAATGTTCCAGCCATTCATATTTTGTAGTAAACCTCTTTTGTTTCTTTGTTATTTCTTCTGCTTCATCTATGAATTTCTTAACTACATCATATCTGTCTACGATCTGTGCAATAAAAGTTCCTTTGATGCAAGTATTTGCTATTAGAAAATCGTTTTTTATCTCTTTTGATAATTCATACATTTTTAAGAAAAATTCTAAATTCTGTTGAGCATTACCCTTATTCCCAAGTGTTTCAGTTTTAAGATTATAGCTCGCGTAAAGAAAATATGCATCATTTAATTTTTTAGCAAGTTCTAGACATTGTTCAGATATTTCTTCAGCTATGTTGGAATTACCTTTGAAAATATGATTCATCCCTTTATATACTAGAAACCAAGCTTCTCTTAAAATAAATGCATTGTTGGATGTTTTGAGTTCTTTAATAAAATCTAAACCTTTTTCAGAGTTTTTGATTCCTTCATCATAAAACCCAAATTCAGTGTAATATGTGCTCTTTAGAAACAAAGCATCAAGCCATATAAGCTTATTTTCAGCTTTTTCGCACTCTGGTAAAATCTGTTCTAAAATATCTAAACCTTCTCTCCATTTGTTGGTATCAAATAAAAGCTTAACCTTAAGCAGTTTAACTCTAAGTGATTCTTCTTTTGTAATACTATCCTGTTTTTCGAATTTCGCAAGCTTTATTCTTACCTCATCTACTTTTAGGTGTCTTAGTAAATCCTCAATTTCGAGAAGAGTAGTATTTTCACCACCTAACATTCGAAATAAAGCTTCTCTTTGCTATTATTAAACGTTATTAAAAAAGGAGAAATATTACTGCTCTGTGAGCTTTTCAATCTTCTTAATCTCCTTTTCTTTAACTCTTGCTTCTCTTTCTAATTCTTCCACTTTTGCTTCAAAAATATCTAGTTTCCTCTCTCTAGTGGAGGATCTTTCTTTGCTTGCTAATTCTGCTTCCATAAGATAAAGAAGAGTCTGTTGTTGATTTGATTCGTATCCTGCATCAAGGATACTACTAACATCTTCTTTCAACATTTTCAAAAGATCTTTTGTAGATAAATCATCTGAGGAATGTAAATAGTCTATGTTAATTGTTTTTATTATAAGGTTGAGAATATGAAATCGCAGTTGTGTGTTATTATCTGCAATTTTCTTAAAATCTTCAATTATCTTCTCTAGTTCTTGCGATCCCATTAAAGATATTTCATTCGGAGTAATTTTAGTCCAACTAGAAGGTTCATACACAAGTATATCTAGATCTTCAAGTATTTTTTTTTGTTCAGGGGATAGATCTCTACCTTCTTGAAGTGCTTTCACTTTTTCTTCCAATTCTTTCATTTTCTTCTTTTTACGTTCATAGTATGCTTTTTGTCTAGCATATTTGTCTTCCTTAGGGTACTTTCTGGGTCTTCCACCTTTACTCTTTACTTCAGGCATTATTTTTACACATGGTAATACTCTCACAGGTTATTTTAAACTTTTTGTATTTATACATAACCTTTAAATACTAAAAAGAAAACAATATTGTAGTTTGTAATGTAATATTACAAATCAGAGGTAAAAATGGAATTGAAATAAAAAAATAGAAGGAATAAATTTCATTAAAAATTATCTCTTAATAAAAATCGATTAAGGAAGGATATAGGATGAGGAAAAAAATAATACCTTTGATCTTAGTAATTTCCTTTATGACATTAGTATCAACTACAGCAGCCGTAAGTGCTAAAAATCCCCTTATTGGAACAATGGATTTACAGTTTAATTTAGCTTGGCCTGGACCACAAGACGAAATACCAGATTGGATAGGAACTATTACCATCGATGATGTAGAATATGGTATGGCATTCTTTGCCATTGGATCAGGAAAACCATTTGTAACTGATCCTAGTACAAGTGTACATTTCTTCGAGGAAATTTATGTTATCTACTTTGAACTCTATTTCACATTTAATGAAGATGGAACCTTAGGTGACTTCGAGCCAGGTGATATAGCCCTCTGGGGTTATGACGTTGGAATAACTAATATGATAAACAGCAAGTATCATATGATTGGCAATGTTGAAGAAGCATATGGGATCTTTGAACCGTGGATCGGCCGTAATGTGTTCATGAGTGGGATTATCGAGTGGTATCCATTCGGAGCTCCTCAATACGCTCCTGGAACATTCCGAATAAACTAATGTCTAAAGAATAAACTACCAAAATTCTCTTGGATAATACCAAGAGATCTCTTTTTTTTCTCCTAGAAACTGAGCCTTTTGTGTTTGATCTCTGAATTACATATAAACAGAAATTTGCTTTTCATTGGAGAGGTGCGTCATAGTTGAAGATTATCTATTTAGATCTCGTTATCAAGGTGTTTAGCTTGCAGATTCAAGGAATCACAAAATATTCTTCAAGCATATGTTTCGTTTTCTTCTTAAATTAAGATTCAGAATCTTTTGTTGATAAATTCGCAAAAGAATTTCCAAGAAACTTAATAAGTATCAAAATATCTATTCTTATGGCAAATTGTGATTATACAACAGATGTATTAATAGTAGGTTCAGGTGGAGGGGGAATGACTGCAGCTCTTGTAGCTAAGAAAGCTGGTTTAGATGTTATAGTTATCGAAAAAACACAGTACTATGGTGGTTCCACAGCTCTCTCGGGAGGAGGAGTTTGGATACCGAATAACTATCTTCTAGAGAAGAAGGGTGTGGAAGATTCAATGGAAAAAGCTAGAACTTATATGGATAATACTGTTGGAGACCGTGTTCCTTCAGAATTCAAAGAAGCTTATTTAGTTAATGCTCCTAAAATGATAGATTGGTTGAGAGAAAATACTAGGGCTAAATTCCTTTTTGTTCCAAATTATTCTGATTATCATCCGGAAAGACCTGGCGGAATTGCAAAAGGTCGAGCTCTAGAAGCTAAACCGTTTAATGGTAGAAAACTAAAGAAAGATTTGAACAATCTTAACTCATTACCATATGATGTTCCTCTTGGAATTAGTTTTACTATCAATGAGTATCATAATTTAGGAATGATAATGTCAACTTGGGCAGGAAAATGGACAGCTCTTAAAGCAGGGATGCGAGCTATCTTTGGTTTATTGATTCGCTATAGACTCCTTACTTTAGGGAATGCACTAATTGGTAGGTTAAGAAAATCTATGCAAGATGATAACATTCCTCTCTGGCTTAACACTCCCTTTGAAGATCTAATATTGGAAAAAGAAAAGGTAGTAGGTGTAATTGCAAATAAAGAAGGTTCTGAAATAAGAATAAAAGCAGAGCATGGTGTAATATTTGCAGCTGGAGGTTTTCCACATAACCTGGAAATGAGAGAAAAATATCATCCAAAACCTATTACAACCGAATGGACATCAGCACATTTTGGAAATACTGGAGACGCGATTTTATCAGGAATGAAACATGGTGCTGCTGTTGATCGTATGGATGATGCTTGGTGGGGTCCCTCATCTGCTCCACATGAAGAACCGCCTTTCTTCCATGTTGGAGAACGAGGTTACCCTGGAGGTATTATGGTTAACAAAGCAGGTAAGCGTTTTACTAATGAATCTGCAAGTTATGTAGTAGTAGTACATGATATGTATGAAAAACATTCAGAAGAAATACCTCATGTCCCATGCTATTTTATTTTTGATCAACGTTTCAAATCGAAATATATGTTTGGACTGATTTTCCCAGGGATGAAGTTTCCTGAGAAATATTTTGAGAGTGGATATATCAAGACTGCAGAAACATTGGAAGAGTTATCTAAGAAAATCGATGTTAATGCTCAAAATCTATGTGATACAGTTAAACGCTTTAACGACTTTGCAAAAGAAGGAAAGGATCAAGATTATGGTAGGGGAGATAGTGCATATGACAATTATTTTGGAGATCCAAAAGTTAAACCCAATCCAAATCTGTTTCCCTTAGAGAAATCACCATTTTATGCCGTGGAATTTGTTCCTGGAGATTTAGGAACCAAAGGAGGTCTCGTTACTAACGAACATGCTCAAGTTTTGCGAAAAGATGGAACAATAATTGAGGGATTATATGCTGTTGGTAACAGCTCTTCCTCTGTTATGGGAAATAGTTATCCTGGTCCTGGTGCGACTGTAGGACCTACAATGACTTTTGGGTATGTGGCTGCAAAGCACATAACAGAGAAGAAATGACGAGAATAATATTCAGAAACGAATATAATCTCAGAATAGTCACAACCAGGTTTTCAATAATGATAAAAACAAAAATATACTATTGAACAATGCTGTAGGATTATGTTCTCATAGTATTCCTCGTATATCATACTCAATCAACTTTTTTAATAGAGAATGATGTATTTCAGTGAGAAGTGTTTTGTATATGATGAACATTCTTCAAAGTGGTAAATATGAGGTATTTCTAGCAAAGGAAAGGAGGTATTAGATAAAATAAACTTATAATGGTTAATTGTTATCTAAGTGTAGTATGAGAAGTCGTCGTTCTATAAATGGTGCAATAACTGGATTAATTTTTGTTTTAATAACGTTTTTAGTGTTAGGAATTGTTACTAAACTGATTATATTCTATATCTTATTTGGAGTAATCCTTCTATTCGTTATTCTAGGTGCTGTAGCTTTATTCAACTTTCTGAAGAGAACAGGTCAAGAAACCTCAAGCACTCGTAGAAGCACCTATGATATTCTTGAGGGTAGAGAAATTAAAGACCTAGAAACAGAATAAGCTTTCAGATGTTCTAGAAAAAAGGAAGAAAAATAAGAGAAGGGAATTATTTCTTTTTAATGAATGGAAGCTTTAGAATGCCTTTCTTTGAAAGGAAGAAAACTGCTACTCCAGCAGGTATACCGATTCCAAATATTATACCTAGAACTATTGCTAAAATCCTTCCTCTTCCTGGATAATCCTTACTATCCAATGGATCAGTACCTGCTTGTATTTCCTCATAATCCGAGAAACCGTCTCCATCGCTGTCGGCAGTGAAAGGATCTGTAAAGTAGATTAATACTTCCTCTATTTCAGTAAGATTGTCTCCATCTATGTCTAAGAACGGATATAGGTCTATGTTTCCCCCATCTCCCTCTATTGCATAAGTTCCTGTTTCATTCCAGTTTGACCAAAAGTTTCCAATTTCTGAAGTTGCATCGTACCACATTATATTTGTTGTTGACCAATCTTCTGCTAGATGAGCTGTCTGATTTCCTATGCTGATAAAGACATTATAAAATACGGTTATGTTTTCTGATGACCAGATTACTATGGGTACTTCAGTTCCTTCGTCTAGTATTAAACAAGTTATGATATTGAAGTTTATATCTACGTTACTTACTTCGTTTAAGTAAAGTCCATATTCAAGCATATTTACGATAGTATTATTATTTATCTGGACATTATTCATATATTCAAATTCCAAACCATATTCAAAATCAGTTATGTAGTTGTTTTGAATAATACTATTATTTACACCTTCAAATTGCATTGCATCACGGTACCCTTCAAATCTAGAATCTTCTATCAATATTTCTTCAACATTTTCTGCATAAATTCCTGTATTAGCTTTCACTTCCACATTTCTTACAGAAATATTAGTACTATTATAGATTTGAATTCCTGAATAAACATCAACAAAAGAATGGTCTTCTATTAGTACATTAGTTGAGTTAACTAGATATATCTGTCCATACTGGTCGCCAGTTATAGTCTCATCATTTTGATTGTATAAGAATCCAAAAGGTTTGCTGTTGATAATATTGTTTTCAAATGTATTATTCAAAATATCTTCAATTTCATCATCAGAGAAATAGAATCCTGAACTGTGAAGGATGTTGTCTCTAAATGTGGTATTTGTAACTCGATTTATTCTAATTGATGAAGCATTTCCATAAAAAATATTATCCTCTACAATATTGTTTTCGTCTTGTATTAGAAAGATGGAGCCAGAGTAATCGCTTGTGGTATAAACAACGTTGTTTGTAAAAGTAAGCCCCTCTCTAAAATTAGAACTCTGTCTGGCTTTAATCGTATTGTTGTGAATATTAAGATATAAAGCGTTAGGTCCTCCAATTGATAAGGCACCTTCAACTGTACAATTGATAATAGAAGCTTTTCCTACTATGGAATCATGAATGTAGACCCCATAAGTTGAACCTATCAGATGAGAGTCACGAAGAACATAGTAGGATGTTGATGATACACCTTTAAAATCAACTGCTAATGAATCTGTTGTATTGATCATTAGATTGTCAATGATATATGGGTTATCTGAAGCACCTGTTCCTGAGGAGCTATAGGCTGCTATGTTTGTATCGTTAATTACGATTCCAACTGTTGTATATAGCTTTATTTCTGAAATTTGCTCATTGTCTTCGTTCATTCCTATAATCCCACTATTTGAAAATTGAAATAAGAGTGCGAAAATAAGGAGACATACTAAGCAGATTTTTAATGTCATTTTTTGTTTTATTATGTTTATCATTTTCTACATAATTAGGGTCCTTTTTTTCTTCTTAACCTTTATGATAGTTTTTCAAAATGCAATTTTTATTATTTTGTACTAACTCTTTAAATAATGAAATCTGTTCTTAATTCTATGTTAATTTCAGATCAAATTGCTTGTGAAGATTTTCCTTGTGAGAAAATCAATAAAGAAGGTTATCTCATTCCTGATGTTGACATAGATGTAGAAAAAATAAAAATTATTATGATTTCTGAAGTTCCACCTGAAAAACCTGAGGATTATTTCTATGCTGAAGGCTCCCCCTACTACATGGAAACAACTTTACAACTCTTCAAGGATGCAGGATATGATGTTTCCTCGATTAATGATATAATAGCTCTGGGTGTATATATCACTACTGCAATTAAATGTCCAAAGATTGGTTATTCTATTCCTGCAAGTGCAATTAAGAATTGCTCTGAGATTCTAGAAAAGGAAATAGATCTTTTTCCTAATGTTAAATCTTATATTCTTAACAGCGATGCTGCAATCAAGGCTTTTAATTATATTTCAAAACGGACAATTGGAGAAAGGGTTACTCCAACAGGATCTACATATAAGATAAGACACAATGAGTTTTATTACAAAGGTTCTAGAGTTTTTCCTTCATATATTCTAACAGGTAAGAATCTTTTGATTGAGAAATCAAAAAGGAAAATGATTGCAGATGATATAAAAAGAGCATTTGCTTATGTAAATGATAACTAAATATGATAGTATACTAATTTGTTCTAATTTGAGCATATTGTTCATGTTAATAAAAATTAGAATCTTTATATTCTTTGTTCTCATCAATTCACTAGCTTTGAATTTAAAAATATACTACTAGAAATCTGGGGGACCTAAGAAGAGTGGTAATAATTCGCCTATTGAGGAAATAGTTACATCTGGTTCAAGTTTTCTAATATTTTCCTTAGTATATTTAGCATTAACTCCAAGAATAGCTACAGTTTTAGTTCCGGTTGCTTTCCCTGCTTGAATATCTTGAGGAAAATCCCCTATCATAACACATGTTTCTGGGTGTTTATTCAATGCTTTGCAAGCATAAAGAAGAGGTTCAGGATCAGGTTTTATCCTCTTCACTGTGTTTCTGGTAACAAGAACATTAAATGAATTCAGAATGGTGAGCTTTTTCTTAGCTCTAGCTACAGTCTTATCTCCTGCATTTGTAACTAGTGCCATCTTGTAACCTCTAGACTGTAATGTGCTTAATACTTCTTCAACTCCCTCTAAAGGAACAATCTCCTTGAATGCTAAAGGATCAGCTCTAACTAGTTTCAAAGCTTTAAAAACATCACGTAGTGACAAGCCTGAATCTTTGATTGCTTTAAGAATTATGTTAATCTTCAGAAATTTGGACCTTTCCATCTTTGTATCCATAACTCTCCCTAGTACCTTTTCAAGAACTTCTTGTCTTTTCTCTCTATCATGATCAGGTTTTAGTTTATCAAGCGCTCTAAAGAAAGGTTCCCACCATCTTTTACCTAAATCAGTGAGTGTACCATCCATATCGAAGAACAGCGTGTCTACAACCTGAAACGATTTCATCGTTGATGAAATATTCTCATACTTTTAAAAAGACTATCCATTATTCCAATTTCAGAATTCTCTACTTTCTCTTTCTTAAACGTGAAATTTTAGGATTTGTAGGTGATTTTCTTCTGAAGTTTTATTGAGTCTGATGAGTTTCCAATGTGAAGTATGAAATCACCTGATTCTACTTTCCAATCTTTTGTCTCCATATCATAAAATGCTAAATCTTTGGATTTTACAATTACTTCTACAGATTTTGTTTCCCCTTTCTCTAAATATACCTTCTCAAATCCAACCAGTTCTTTGATTGGTCTGTCTACAGAAGATTTTACATCTTCTGAATAAACTTGTATAACTTCACTTCCTGCTTTGTCTCCTGTATTAGTAACTGAGACATTTAGTTCTAAGGAATCTTTCATTGATTTCAAGGAGTTTTTGTCTGAGCTAACCTTATTGAATCTGAATGTTGTATAGGATAAGCCAAAACCAAATGGAAACAAAGGTTCAACATTGTTTTTCTCATGATATCTATAACCAACATAAATTCCCTCCTCATAGTGAACTTTAAGGTTCTCCCCAGGAAAAGTTTTTGTAGTTTTATGAGCTGGTGAGTCCTCAATTCTTTTTGGAAAAGTTAATGGGATTTTTCCTGATGGATTTACATCACCAAAGAGAACTTTTGTTATAGCTCTTCCACCTTCCATTCCTGGATACCAAGCTTCTACTAGTGCAGGAATTTTGCTTAGCCACTCATCCATGGAAACAGGATTGGCATTGATTAATATCACAACTGTGTTTGGATTGATTTTAGCAGTTTCATTAATTAGCTGAATCTGGGAGACATTGAGACCAAATTCCTTCCTATCCATTCCTTCTGTTTCATATCCATGTTCTTCTTTGCTTTTAGTTGTCTTATCACTCATTATTTTTGAAGGTGAATCATGATTCAACCCCATAAACAAAAGAACAACATCAGCTTTTGAAGGATCACTTAAGATTTTTATCTTTCCTTTACATTTCTCTTTTAGTCCTTGAAGTGGTGTAATCTCGTAAGGAGGTTTCACAGCTGAAGCACCACCACTCAAAAACTTTCCAAACTTCTTTTTTAAATTAGGTCCTAAAACTGCTATTCTTTGGATTTTTGTTATATCTAGAGGAAGTAGATTGTTTTCATTTTTCAATAATACAATACCTTCTTCTGACATCTTTCTTGCTAAATCTTGATGTCTTTTTGTGTTTCGTTCTCCTTTCAGAAGATTTACTTTATCGTCAAACATACCAACTTTGGCATAAACTCTTAGTATTCGTTTAATCAGATTATCAATATCTTCTAGAGAAATTCTTTCTTCAGCAAATGCTTTTTTTAATTTCGCTTTTTCATACAAAATTGGAATGGGCATTTCAATTGATAAACCCGCTTTAACAGCTTCTTCAGTAGTAGGTTGAGTAACACCTCTTTCTCTAGTTGCCCACCAATCAGTCATTACAAATCCAGCAAAACCCCACTTCTCAAAAAGAGTAGAATTTAGAAGTTTAGAACTTCCATGTACATATTCAGAGTTCACATGATTATAGGCTGTCATAATTGTCCAAGGATCAGCTTCTTCTACGATTTCCTTAAATGATCTCAAATAGATTTCATGTAATGTTCTTTCGTCGACTTCTGAGCTAACTGTATGTCTATTTGTTTCCTGGTTATTTGCAACATAATGCTTAGGACATGCAGCTATTTTTTGACTCTGAATTCCTTTAACAAATGGGATAGCTATCTCCTTATTCAAGTATGGATCTTCACTATAATACTCAAAAGTGCGTCCATTATAGGGTGTTCGATTAATATTGATTCCTGGACCAAGAACACAAAGTCTGTTAATGGCTCTAGCTTCTCTTCCTATCGCTTCTCCACATTCATGTGCTAACTTACGATTCCATGATGCAGCAAGATTAATTCCTGCTGGAAAATAAGTGTTCTTTCTAAGAAAACTTGAATGTCGTGAAATACCTAAGGGTCCATCAGTCATCTTGAATGTTTTTATCCCCAATCTAGGTATGGTATTAGTTTGAAATCTGAAATATCCAATCATAAGCTTAAATTTTTCTTCTAAAGATAATTCTTTTAGTAAAAAATCGACTTTAAGTTCTACTTCTTCCTCAGAAATCACATGGTTATCTTTATTCAAGAAATAATAAATCTTCGGTAGAAAAGTTGTGATCTTATCAACAATTCAATGATTTAAACCAATTTAATTGATTTTGCAGTGAGAAGAAAAATTCATTTACAATTGTTTTTATAGAAGATTCTTAATGTAAGCTAAGGTTTGACATTATGTCTAAAGGTGAAATTGTTCCAGTAATAGAATTCTGTAATGTATCAAAAAATTATGGAATTATTGAAGCGTTAAAGGATGCTTCATTTGGAATAAATAAAGGTGAAATCTTTGGGTACATAGGTCCCAATGGAGCTGGGAAAACTACGACTTTGAAGATACTTGTTGGTCTTATTAGTAATCATTCTGGTGATGTGAAAATTAATGGACAACTTCCTTCAGAAAACCCCAACATCAACAGACTAATTGGTTACTTACCTCAGGATGTGGGCTTTCAAGAGTGGAGAACTGTTGATCATGCTCTTGTTACTTTTGGACGATTATCTGGAATGACCAAAGCAGATTTAGTAGAACGTATCCCTGAAGTCCTGAAAATAGTAGGTTTACCTGATGCTCGTAAAAGAAAGATTAAACATCTTTCCAGTGGTATGAAACAGAAGCTTAAACTAGCTCAAGCATTACTTCATAATCCCCCCATTTTGATTCTCGATGAACCTCTCTCCGGCTTAGATCCTACAAGTAGATGGCAGTTGAAGAAAATTATAAGAGAATTATCAGAAACTAATGTGACCATTCTCTTTTCCTCACATATTCTTGATGATGTTGAGGATATTGCTACTTCAATTGGAATCATAAATAAAGGTAGTTTAGCAAAAGTTGGAAAACCCCAAGAATTGCAGAAAGAACTAATGGGAGGAGATGGTGTAGAAGTAACCAGTCCTAATATAGGTGAGAAAATCAAACAAATAGAATCTTTGCCTCTAGTTGATAATGCTGTGTTGAATGAATATGATTCCACTCAAATTACCATAATGTTTATTCCAGATGTGAACCTAGAAAAAGGATTAATTCAACTAATGGACTTTTTTGTTAGCAATCAGATAATTATACATAATTTTAACTATCTTAAACCGTCTTTAGAGAAGGTTTATCTAAAGTATGTTATGGAGGGTGATTCTGCTTGAGAAGTTTATTCATATTACTTTGGGACGAATTTAGAGGGTTTGCTAAATCAAAAACAATGATAGCAATGTGGATAGGTATGCCTTTAGTGGTCATAGTAATGCATTTGTTAAATCCTGTTCAAGGAGATTTTCCGATGACTTTGTTTTCTGGGATTATTATTGCTAGTATAGGCGGTTTACTTGCTGCAGTAATTTTGAGTAGTACTATGGCTAATGAAATCAACGCAAATGTTTATGCTTTATTTCTAATTAGACCTGTAAAAAGATGGCATATTGTCATTGCCAAATATCTTGCATTTATGTTCTCTCTCACAATAGCGTCTCTATTGAGCTTTACTTCTGGTATTATTGTTGACCTAATTCGAAGTTCACTCCCATCTGCAATCTTCAAAGAGCTCATTCGTTATTCCTTTGAGAATCTCTTGATATCATTATCTGCTATGTCTATAGCTTGTGCAGCTGGTTTGGTGATAGGTATGCTAGTAAAGTCTGTTGCAATGGCGGTAATATTATCCATCTATCTAGGTCAACAGTTGTCAGTGATAGCTATTTTACCAGGTTACTTTCTAAACAATATTGATCCATTGATTTTTTCAATAGGCGTTGGACTAGCCGCAACAGTCATCATTTTAGCTTTGGGGATATTTGTTTTCAATAAGAAGCAATTTTAGTTCCTAATATTGTTTTTTACTCTTAAGTCATTTTCTTTTATTTTTTTCCTAGACCAATGTTTCTATAATAGTAATAAAAAACTTATATACACATGATTTTCTTATGCATATGGATTTGAAAAACAGAAGATGTTCCTTTTGTGGAAAAAGTCCAGTTAATGTTTATTGGACATTCAAAACCACTGCCTATTGTTCTTTTAGGTGTTATGCTACAAGTTCTGCTGGTCTTCTATTACTTCTATCTGTAATTTTTGGGGCGCTATTTGCAGGTTTAATGATAGTGTTTGCTGTTTTGACAATAAATCCTGTAATACACATTCCAGTTATTGTTGCTATAGTATTTGGTCCTTTACCTGGTTTCATTATTTCGTTTCTAGGTTACAAATATAGACGAGAAGATAAGATTGATCCTCCTGTTAAAATTCAACATGAAGAAATAGAGAGTGTTGAAACAGATTCAATGCTTATCTGTTCCATCTGTAAAGAAGTGATTCTAGATAAACAAGAAAAAGCAATTGTGGAACCCTGTATGCACGTGTTTCATCGTTCTCACTTAGCAAGCTGGACTGCTGATAACTATAATTGTCCTAATTGTGAAAAGAAAATAGAGAAAATTACTTTTGTCGAAAAAGACAATTGATAGATAATTTCGTTTTAATTTTGATGAAAAAAGATAGAAATGAGAGTAGGTTATTTTACTACTCTAATTCTAGTAAATAGTCTACAATTCTAAATATCATTCCAAGGATAGATATGCCTGCTATAGCTCCTGCAACTGCAAGCAGTATAGTGTTTACTATTGGTACTCCTAAGTAGGTTAATCCAACTAAAAACTAACTGAATCATATTGTATCTTTTTTTCTTTTAACCATTCAAGATAATCGTTAGCATTATCAAATCGATCCTTTATCAACTCCAAAAGCACTGTATGGACGTCTTTGATATCAATGGTATACCAATATTCGAAATCAAAGTCATCATAGTGTTTCTTGACAGAATCTCCAGCTTCGTAGCCCTCTAGAACTAAATCCCCCGCGTTATTGATATATGCTTCTAGCCTATGTTGTTCATTCTTCCCCCAAGTCTCATTTTTGAGTGTGATTCGTTTCATTAGGGTACAATAGAATATCTTATTCATATTTTTTACTGACATTAGGAAAGAACTCCTCGGACAAAATAGTTTTTTAATTCTGAATCCCTATTTCAAGGAAGACATTATTCAAGAAGGTAATTCAAATGAGTGTTAAATTATTCAGAGAAAATCTTTCATGGAAGAATACACGATTTGGAATTTTGTTTCTTTCTATTAGTTCCATAGTTTTTATTCTTGCCTTTATGTTTGTTTTTGCTGGGCTAAGCAATTTCCTTTATTTACTCAGAGTCGCAATAATACCTGTAGTTGTTTTACAGATTCTTATGATAGTTATATCTTTAGCGCTTTCATTCAGTCTGTCTTTTTTATTATCGGAGTGGATATTAGAAAAGAAAAATCCCTTCAAGGATGATAAACTGTCAGTCAAACACCACGTTTTCTTTTCAATATTAATGGTAATTACGATATTGGATGTTTCATTGTTTTATGTGAATATTGTAGCTATAATTTGTGCAACAGTTATTTTTTGGCTTGGTAAAACCCGTGTTTGGCGTATTCTCGGTTTCCTAGCAATAAGTTGCTGTTTAGTCACTCAATTAACAATCTACTTGCTTATCTGGAGGTAAAAAAATGAACAAGAAGAAAATCAAAAAAATCCTGAAAGCTTTAATGGTAATTTATACCATAGCAGCATTTGTGTTATGGGGGGTTGTTAATGTTGATCTTAAAGTACTCTTTGACCATAGTCCCAATATGTTCTGGATACATCTTCCATCAACAGCTCAAGTAGGTGAGATGAACGAGATGGTTATTGAAGTATGGGATGAATTTGAAAGAATAAGTGCTAATTATAAAGGACAAATTGATTTTAATCTTATTTCATATAATCTTACTAATTATCAGATTATCTCTGCAACTAGTGTGGTTTCCAATATTCCAACTAGCTATATTTTCACGAAAGTTAACTTGGGGATTGAAAGGTTCAGTTTTTCAATATCGACTCAAGGAATACATTATATTTTAGCGACAAATACGCTAACTGGTAAAACTTTTTGGAGTAATCCTATACTTGTCGATTATAACCCTGTTAAACTAATCTGGGGGGATGCTCATTCTCACTCAATATTTTGTGATGGTGGTGGTCTACCAAGGGAGCTTTACAATTATGCAAGATATGTTGCTTGTCTTGATTTCTGTTCAGTAACAAGTCATGGGGAATTTTTACATCTCAATGGGGGATTTAATGCACTAGAACAAGCAACAAATCGAGCTAATGTTCCTGGGAAGTTCATCACTTTTCCGGGAGTTGAATGGACAAGTGGTACTGCGCCGCATGTACCATTAATTGGTTGGGGTCATTTTGTTTGTATTTTCTCTGGAACTAAACTTGCTCATATTAGTTCGAGTATACAGAAGAATCCCTCAGAGCTTTGGGCAGAATTAGATCGATTTACATCTGAATTTGGTTGCAGGGCTATAGCTCTACCTCATCATACGGTTTCAAAGAAATATATCCAAGATTGGCCAGTCTGTTTTGATTATTCACAATATGTTCGTTTAGGAGAAGTTTTCTCTGTTCATGGTAGTAGTTTAGTAAATCCTTATTCCGCATGGAATGTTACTGGAGAAATAGATCAACCATCTTACCAAATTAGTGGATGTTCAATTAATGAAGCACTAATGATGGGATTAAGATTGGGGCTAAACGCTAATGGTGATTCTCATGATGGTTTTCCTGGTCACTCTCTCTCTCATACAAGAGCATTTATTGGTCATCAGTATCCGCCTACCTACATTCTATCAAGAGTTTCCCATCTATACCCAAGTGGGTTAACTGGTGCATTTGTTTCTGCTATTACAAGAGAGAGTATTTTTGATGCTTTATATAATCGAAGAGTACTTGCTAATTCAGACTTTGGAAGACCATATGTTACTTTCAAAATAAACGATGTGGAAGTAGGCGAAGATGATTCAACTGTTTTTGTGGCAAATTCAACAAGTTTGCGAGAGTTAGAACTGTTCATAGCTCAAGATGGAACTCCTCCTGCTGCATATTTACAAGCAGCTCAACCATGGAATGGAAATCCTATTTGGAATGCTAAAGTACAAATTTTCAAAAATGGGTATTTGTGGAAGGAAGAACTAATTGATGCTCCAGTTATACAACTTCTATTCTATGATAATGAAACTATAGCCGGTGCTTCCTATAATAATTGCATTGAAAAGGAAGGAGAGTTTTATATCAATGAAAAATCCCACACACCTGTTAATCCCTCTTCACTAAATACAAACGGAGTAGATTACTATTTTATTAGAATACTTTGTAGTAGAGGTAGAGTAACTGCAATTGGACCCCTTTGGGTAGAATCTTTGACTTAAACTTATCTGGGCTATATCTGATTTGTTTTCTTTAAAATTTGAATTGGCTAGTTTTTTATAGGAACATTATCCTAATCTAATTATGAAAACAAGTAGCTTGATTGGATTTCTCGTAGGTGGAACTCTAATACTCACTGGAGTAGGTCTCGGTATTTGGTTGATTGTTGAAAATACTGGAATTAACTATGTGACCTATGGAACTCTTAGTTCAAACGAGGAATTTCCAACAGAATACAGTAATCCAGATGTATATGTTGATTTTGATGGAATAACAGCAAGCCTGTTTATGATTTCAGATGTCATGTCAAGCGACAATCTTGTAGAAATAGAGAATACAGTAAGAGGTCCCAAAGATCTAGAGGAACAATATCCTAGTGAAGCAAATTATTGGAATATAACAGAAGGTCTGAATGGCTCATATTATTTGGAATATATAATCGCAAATCCAAGTGAAGTAGATTATCGCTTTAATCACGATATTTACATGCAAATAGACTATAGAGCAAATCTATTTCTTGATTTAGATGTTACAACAGGAAGTATAGCAGTAATTACTGAACAAGCTAATACTAATGTGGCCATTGAATCAATTACTTGCACTACAGGATCAATTGAAGTTAATTTTGCTGATGCAACTCAAGTCAAAGGAAGTGGCTTAATTTCTACAACAACTGGTACAATTACATTCTCCAGTGATCAAAATGTTTTACTTGATTTAGATGTTTTTGAAGTCACAGCTACTACAGGTAGTATTTACATAGAATTTCATCAGAATACTATTTTGAATTCATCCAATTTTCTAGTTAGTGTAATTACAGGGGATATACAAATTGCTTTTTACGACAGTGTTTTAGTAAACGTTTCAACATTCTCTGTAACAGCTGTAACAGGTAGTATTAATTTTGATTTTGATGAAGTTCTTTTCAAGGATGGATTGAATTTTGTTATTGGCACAACCACTGGTTCAATTGATTTGTACTGGACTCAAGTAAGTATTTTAACCGATCATACATTTACAATTGATATAGGAACAGGGGATATTGAACTAATCCTTAATTTGAATTCTGATGTTGGAACTTTATTTACGGCTTCTGTTGGTACTGGTTCCATTGATGTCCCTGCTGACTCCATAAGTCAAGGTGGTATGGGGCAACTCACATTCATTTTGGATATTGGTACTGGAGATATCGATGCAACAAGGTAGATAATTATTAATCTCCTTTCATTTTTTATTTAACAGAAAAGTTATCAATTAAGGAAATAATAATCATTCAATGACAGAACTTCTTGATTGGGAAGATGAAACTACAATAGGTATTAATAAAGAAAAGGGGCACGTTAGAAACATTCCCTATTCAGATAGAGATGCTGCAGTTAAGAATAAAAAATCACCCTACTTTCTGTCTCTTAATGGTTCATGGAAATTCCATTGGGTATCGAAATACGACGAACGTCCTGATGATTTTTATGAAGATGATTATGATTCATCTAATTGGGATAAAATTAGGGTCCCAGGAACTTTTGAGCTGCAAGGTTATGGTATTCCTTATTATCTAGCTCAGAGTTACCCCCCGAATCTTCGAAAGAGAAGAGCTCCCAATATTAACAAGAAGGAAACACCTGTAGGTTCTTACATAAGGAATTTTTCCCTCCCTAAAGGTTGGAATAATCGAGAAGTTTTCATTCATTTTGCAGGAGTTAAATCTGCTTTTTATTTGTGGATTAATGGTAAAGAAGTTGGTTATAGTCAAGGATCTATGACCCCTGCCGAATTCAATATAACCATGTTTCTCAAAGGAGGTAAAAATCAGATAGCAGTTGAGGTATACAAGTGGTCTGATGGTTCATATCTTGAAGATCAAGATTTCTGGTTTCTTGGTGGCATTTATCGAGAAATATTCCTGTATTCTACACCAAAAGTGCATATTTTTGATTATTTTGCTTCCTGTCAGTTTGATGTCATATACAGAGATGCAATACTCAAATTAAGGATTAAAATAAGGAATTTCAGTGATTCAACATTTCGTAGACCTACATTAGAGGTGTTCTTACTCGATAAGAACTTAGATGAAGTTCCACAAAGTCCAGCAATAAAAAAAGAAATAGATGCTTTTCCTGGAAATGAAGAAATTATAGAGTTTGAAACAAAAATCAAAAATCCCGATAAATGGTCAGCAGAAACTCCAAATTTATACCATCTGTTATTATCTCTTAAGGATGATAATGGGGAGATTATAGAGTATCTGTCTTGTAGATATGGTTTTTGTCAAGTTGAAATTAAGGAAAGTCAAATATTCATCAATGGTAAATCAATTCTGTTTAAAGGTGTAAACCATCATGATTTTGATCAGGACAGTGGTTATACTGTCCCTTACAAGCAAATGGTTGAAGATATTAAAATCATGAAGCAAAATAATATTAACGCTGTAAGAACAAGTCATTATCCTGCTGATCCTAGATTTTATGATTTGTGCGATGAATATGGTCTTTATGTTCTAGATGAAGCTAATGTTGAAACTCATGGATTTCTAGGTATATTGTATCTCCGTACTAAACTGCCTGATAAATGGTCTAAATCAACTGTAGATAGAATGGAAAGAATGGTGGAAGTAAACAAAAACCATCCTTCAATTTTTATGTGGTCTTTGGGGAATGAAGCTTGCTTTGGGAAACCATTCTATAAAATGAAAGAAGCAGCTTTGGAAATTGATACAACAAGACCTTTTCACTATGAAAACGATCTTGATTTGAAGGTCTCTGATGTTTTTAGTGTCATGTATTTCTCTCCTCAGAAATCAGAAGAAGTTGGAGAACTTAAAAGGATTAAATACAGATTTCCCAATGGTTCTATCTCTCCTAAAGTGTATGCTGATAAACCCTTTATTCTCTGCGAATATGCGCATGCAATGGGTAATTCACTAGGTAATTTTCAAGAATTCATGGATGTTTTTGAGAAATATCCAAACTGTGTAGGAGGTTTCATCTGGGATTTTGTAGATCAAGGCTTAAGAAGATATACTGATGACGGAGAACAATATTGGATTTATGGAGGGGATTTCGGAGATGAACCTAATTCATCAAATTTCTGCATTAATGGGATTGTTCGACCAGATCGTTCTCCCAATCCAGCTCTATTCGAAGTTAAGAAAGTTTATCAGAACGTTTCAATCACTCCAGTTCATATTTTAGATGGTATTTTTGAAATTCACAACAAAAATCGTTTTATAAATCTGGAGGACTTGAAACTTGATTGGATACTAACCAAAGATGGTAAAACAACTAAGAAAGGTTCAATTGAAATTCCAGAAATAAAACCTTTGTCTAGTAAAAAGTTGATGATTCCTTTTCTGAAGCCAAAAAAACCTGATAGTAACGAATATCACCTAATGATTCAGTTTAAACTTAAAAAAGCAACTTCTTGGGCAAGGAAAGGTTATCTTGTAGCTTGGGAACAATTCAAGGTTCCATTTGAAGGCTTGAAGAAAGTATATGATTTTGATAAAACAAATGACCTTGAGATACAAGAAAATGTTGAAGAAATCAAAGCTATGAGCGAAAAGTTCACAGTTACAATTAGTAAGATCACTGGCTTTATTACCTCTTTTGAAGTAGAAAACCGTCAACTGATTACATCACCAATAGCGCCTAATTTCTGGAGAGCTCCAATTGATAATGATAATCTCCAGAGAGTAGTAAGTTATACTTTTCCTCTTCTAAGCAAACTAATCTCAGAAAATCCTTGGAAAAAAGCATCTAGTAGAATGCAAGTTGATAATATATTCTACGATTTTATTGATTCGAAAATTCTCTCTGTAATTGTTGAAATAAAAGTTCCAAAAGGCAAAACAAATTATCGTCTAGAGTACACAATTACAGGAAGTGCAATCCACGTAAAAGTTGATTTCACCCCTTCAAAAGAGCTAATTCGACTAGGAATGCAAACAACTCTTAACCCTGAATTAGATGAATTTAAATGGTTTGGAAGAGGACCTCATGAAAATTATACGGATCGGAAAACAAGTGCAGCTGTAGGTCTTTATTCAGCAAGAGTAGAGGAGTTAATTCACGATTATATTTATCCACAAGAAAATGGAAATAGAACCGATATTAGGTGGATAAGTGTCATAGATAGTGAAGGAAAAGGTTTCAAAATAACCGATGTGGAGGGAAACTTTCTGAATTTCAGTGCTTGGCCTTATACATTAGAGGATTTAGAAAAAGCAGAACATATTCATGAGCTTCCTAGAAGAGATGAAATTACTTTCAATATTGATTATAAACAGAGAGGAGTAGGTGGGGATTTACCTGCATTTCCAACAGTTCATGATAAATATAAACTGAAAAAGAATGTTCATTACTCCTATTCATTCAAGATTACACCCATCTGAATTTGGTAAGATTTCAAGAGAAGGAACTGGACTCTTTGTATTCTTTCCAATTTTCATCAAATACTTTGGGACCAAAAACACTCAATCCTATTTTTGATTTCCAGATCTCTGGGGCATCTTGAACAAAAACAGATATCTTTCTGTCTTCCTTGAAATCCTCTTCCCAAGGTGAAAGACCTAGGCCTGTCTTTGTGTCTACTACATAGAACCCATCCGGACAAGTCACATATGGTTTGTTGTTAATCCATGAAAGAAGATATTCATTCTGATACCAGATTTTTAGATTAACTCCTGTATTTATTGATGATTCTACTATTATTTCACCTGCTGTGAAACCTCCCTCTTCAACTCTGGAGAACAGCTTTACTCTTCCAGAGAAAACATGTTCTGCATTTGGTAATGTACTTTTAATTGATTCAATTGGATTAAGCCCTCCTTCATTAGCCTCCCTAACATTTTTTCCTAGTTCAATAGCTAACGAATAGGTTTCTGGAATAACAGCTTTTTGAGCTTCCTCTATTCTCATAGGACATCTAGCCACACTTGCTGAACCGCCTGATAACCTAGATGCATTTCTAGCAATCAGCTCTCCTCTTACGTCGTCAATGGTCTCTTTTACGATTTGAACATCCCCATATTGGTTCACTATTGTAAATGGTGCTATAGGAATACAAGCAACTCTTGTTGTACTAATTGAGATCTTTGGTTTACTTCTTCCACAACAATCTCCATTAATTGCTACTTTTCCCATTTCTGCTGCTGCCATCATTGGAATAACGCTATTATTCGGTCCAAGCTCGGTTGCAACAAATGCACTGAATTCTATATCTAGAAACTTTTCCAATTCTCTGATAGCAGTAATCATTGGCTTTTTCTGAACAATTTCCCGATCTTTGACTAGTAGTTTATCCTCCTCTGTAATGCCACCTCCAACCATCCCTATTATGCAAATATATTCATCTTGTTTGAAATCGTTTAAATCTGCAATTGTAAAATTCAAGCCCCTTTCATATATTCTATTGATATTTGCCAAAGCATTAATTTCACTACCTCCTCCCCCACAAGCTAAAATTTTTGCTCCTATTACAAAATCTATTGATTCATGCTTTGTTAATTTTCTTATAGTCATACTCTCTATCTTTTATAAGAATGTGAAGGTTTTTATGCTTTTTCTGTTGAAATGGACAAAAACAGTGCATAAGGATGTGACACATTTGGGTACAAACGTAATTATTACTGAGAAAAATGAAGGAAGTCCTTATGACACAATTAATAAGGTTGAGGGCTCCGAAACCATTTCTTCAAAACATCCTGATTATATAATTGACGAATCGAAGTTAGCGGGAGGATCTGCTGAATTATTATTCTTTCCTAAGAATGAATCTGAAGTTATTACTATCGTAAAGAAGATGAAGAATCGAGAAATACCAATTACAATTTCTGGTGGTAGAACAGGAATTGTTGGGGGTGCTGTTCCTTTTGGTGGAGCTGTTGTATCAACTGATGATATGGCAAACGTGCTTGGTTTTGGTTATGATGAAACTAACCAGAAATACTTTGTAAGAGTTCAACCAGGTATAACTCTTGATGCTATGGAAGATGTGATTAAACATAAAGAGTTCACTGAACGGCAGAATATTGGTGAAACAAACTGGGTTGAGAAATTCAAACATGATCCGGAAACATACATGTTTGCTGTAGATCCAACTGAGATGTCAGCTGCTGTTGGGGGAGCTATTGCAGCTAATGCATCAGGTGCAAGATCATTCAAATATGGCGCAATGAGACCCTGGGTAAAACACATGAGAGTTGTATTAGCCAATGGTGATGTTCTTGATATGACTAGAGGACAATGCAATGCTGAAAATGGTAAATTCATTATAGAGACAAGTGATCAAAAACTAAAAGTCACCATCCCAACTTATCAAATGCCAAAAGCAAAAAATGCGGCTGGTTTCTATTCAAAACCTGGTATGGATGTAATTGAGCTTTTCATAGGTACTGAAGGAATGCTAGGTTTTATAACAGAAGTTGATTTGTGGATAGTTCCAACAGTGGAAGGATTAACCACTGTAATGTTCTTTACATCAGAAGAAGACTCTATTAGTTTTGTTGAGAAACTTAGAGTTGATGATGAATTAATTGTGGAGTATATGGAATATTTTGATGAACATTCTTTCAATCTCTTGAAAACCAAAAAAGATACAAATCCTGCATTAGCAAATCTGCAAACGTTACCTCCTGATGTTAAAACAGCTATCTTCTTTGAAGTAGTTTTTAGTGATGAAACTCTTGAAGATATAATTGTTAAACTGGATGAAATTGCAGTTGAATGTAATTCTTCAATTGATTCTAGTTGGTCTGCAATTGAAGAAATTGAGCAAGAAAATCTCAAAATTATGCGCCATGCAATTCCAGAAACAGTCAATGGGATAATCGCTAGAAGAAAGATAGAATATCCTGGAATACATAAACTTGGAACAGATATGTCTGTTGAACATGAGCATTTCAGAGAAATGATGAATATCTATAGAGAATCTCTAAAGGAACACAATCTTGAAAGTGCTACATGGGGTCATATAGGTGATTCTCATGTTCATGTGAATATTCTACCTAGAAATCTAGAGGAACTAGAATTGGGTAAGAAACTTTACAAAAAATTTGCTCAAAAAGCTGTTGAATTTGGTGGCTCTGTTTCAGCTGAACATGGTATTGGGAAAATCAAAGCTGAGTATCTTTTAATTATGTATGGGGAAGATGGCGTTAATCAAATGCGTGATGTTAAAAGCGTCTTGGATCCTCAAGATCTATTCAATAAAGGTAACATGTTTGTATAATAAGTAAGTTTTCAATCTTCCTTCAAACTTTTTATTTTTCTATTTCTTTCTTTAGAAGAATCAAAGCTTCTTTAGTTGCTTTTTCTTTAAAATCCTGTCTTGTTTCTGCTTGTAGAAATATTTCTTTACTATTAATTCCCTTCTTAGTAGAAATCCCAATTACTAGTTTTCCAGTCTTCTCTGCTGTTTGCTTATCTCCTGGAGGTGCAATCCCCGTTGTAGATAGTCCTATTGATGTTCCAAAGATTCTTCTAATTGCATCTGCCATCGCTTCAGCGGTTTCTCTCGAGTAGATTCCTTGGTGCTCTGCAATCTCCCAATCGATTCTGAGGTCACGAATTTTTGAAGCTTTACTATAAGTTACAAATCCTCCTTCAAAGAAATCTGAACTCCCTTCAATATTGGTAATATTATGAGAAATATACCCTCCAGTACAAGATTCAGCTGTAGATAAAGTTAAGTTCTGATCTCGTAGATTTTTACCAATTTCCTTAATTAGTTTCTCTATCATTATTACACTATTCTCCTCCTAGTTCTTTTCTTTTATTATCTCATTATGGGTAAGTTGGAAATCCTGACTCCAAAAAAACGTGTATTTCTTCTCCAAGCTAGAGACGAACGGATATTTTTTAGGGAAGGCATTCTCACGCAATGAGAAAACTTATAAGGGCTTCTACTTGGTTAGTTTTATGAAAAAGTATACCCTTAAGGTTTACGAGAAGGGTTTCGAAGAAGAACAAGCGAAAGTGGGTTATGAGGTGGCTCGTACATGGAGTTTTGCTCACCAAACTCCTCCCGAAGTACTTCGTGAAGTTTATTCTAAACCGGACTTTGATCCTGAAACGCGTCACTATTGTTTCAAGGATGGAAAAATGGTTGGTTTTCTCACCTCAAAAGTCATTGAACCCAAAGAAGATGGAAGGAAACGAGCTAGTCTCGTTTTTCCCTCTATCTTACCTGAACACAAAGAAGCTACTGATTTGCTTCTTGAGAGAGCTTTTGATTTTCTTAAGAAGAAAGATGTAGAAGTTGTTGAAACAAATGTTTCCGCCTTATCAGGAAATAATTATGATTTAGCCCACAAATGGGATTACAAGTATATTCAAGACACGGATAATTTAGTTTACATACTGAATGGAGTAGAAATTAAAGCTGATTTAGAGACAGTTGAAATAAGAGATTTCGATAGAGAAAAGGATTTAGAGAAATGGCTTGAATTAGTTAGAAAATATGATGAACTCCCTGAAGAAGGGGTTAAGAATTTAATTAAAGAACTCGGCAATGAGAGCGGGAATATAGTCGCTCATCTGGTAATTGAGCAAGATGAGGAAATTGTAGGTACAACAATGATCTACAGAAATGAACTCAAGCCAAATACAGCCAATTTAGCTTTTACTTATGTAACTGAGACAGAATATCTAAAGAATCTTGCAGTCAAAGTGAAAGAAATTGGAAAGGAAAGAAAAATTGACACATTCTTCATTTGGCTGTTCAGAGGTCGTCTAAAACTCAAGGAGCATTTTGATGAACTTAATTTTAAATATGGTCAACCTAGTGCTTCCTTATTTGAGAAAT
>JAGLXK010000221.1 GCA_023132955.1 Candidatus Heimdallarchaeota archaeon | reverse complement strand
GGCACAAGTATAGGTTTTCCTGATGCTATCCTGACTTGTTGAATATGAGTAGAGTAAGTTGGTGAGGGTAAAATTACTTCATCACCAGAATCAAGTATAGCAAAAATAGCTGCACTTAATCCTTCTATGGCTCCAACAGTCACAATTAATTGTGAAATGTTAGCTTCTACATTATTGTCTCTTCTAAGCTTTTTAGCAATCTCTTGACGTAATTCTACTAATCCAGAACTGGTAGAATAACCACTCACAAGACCATCTTTTATTGCTTTAATTGCAGCTGCTTTAATATGCTCAGGCGTATCTGATGTTGGTTTTGCCCAAGAAAGAAATGCTACATCTTCTATTTCTTTTGATAATCTGGTCATCTCATGGATTGCTGATTTTTTCATTTGTAAGATATTTCTTGATATTCTCAAGTTTTTCACTCTTTCCTTTCACTCCAAACATATTTAAATATTTTATTAAACATTTTCCATCTTCTTTATTCTCTTTTTTTCTTTAACTTTCGAGTTTGTTCAACAGTTTCAATAAATAATGTGAAACATTAATTTTTAATAATGGATGTCATCTAGTCGAACTATGAAGGAAAAGAATATCATTAAATTTACTGATTCTGTTTGGGACTACACTCCTGGAGAAACATCCTCCCATACTTCTTTCATCAAAATGGATAAGTTCCTAGTTATGGTAGATACTGGAATGGAACCCTCAACAACTAAGAAAGTAAGAGAATTTGCTGAATCAGAAACTGGTTTGAAATTTAAGTATGTTATCATTACTCATTATCACGGAGATCATACTTTTGGTACTAAAGTGTTTCAAGACTGTGATATTATTTCAACAAGAAGTACTAAAAAAATTCTTCAAGAGAAAATTGAAGGAGACTATAAGGATAAAGAAATAATTCTTCCTAACATCACCTTTGATAGACAGTACGAAATAAAGGACGAATTCAAAACCATAAAAATCATAGAAACACACGGACATACTCAAGGGAGTGCGTTTGTCCATATTCCCGAAGAAAATGTTATTTTAACTGGTGATTTATTATTTGCTGATATGTTTCCTTTTGCTGGAGACGAAACAGTTAATCCTTATCTCTGGGTTGATGCATTTCAGAAGATGATTGATTTAAATCCAAATATCGTAATTCCAGGTCATGGTCATATTGGATCAATTAAAAATTTACAGAATGGTCAAAAGCTAATTTCTGAAATAATAGAAATAGTTGAGCATCTTTTCAAGGAAGGATTAACCAAAGATGAAGTGCTTAAATATGAGAACTTACCCGAATTTACTAAAAACGCTAATCAGAGATGGCTTAAGATGACTATTGAAGCATTTTATAATGTAATTGAAGAGAAATACAATTTGTTAAAGGAAATCTAGCTTCGCTTATAAGTGAATTCTGAAAATTATATGATTGTGTTTTTTCGTAATTTAGATTATAAAAAGACATAATTCTAGAGTTATAAATTTTTTAAATATCTGATTATCTATTAAGTTGTAAGCATCGAAAAATTGCTAGAGGTATAGTGGAAGTGGAGTCAATCATAAGCTTCAATTTCATTATTGTTCGATTGGAGAGGAGCCCATCTTATTTATAAATATTTTCAAGGTAAACAGTCCCTAGCTGGGTAATTCTAAACAATTGTGGAACATATTTCCAACATCATAAAAACATAAAAATGTCATGCTGAAGAATTAAGTAAGTGCACTTATTTCTTCTAAAATTATTTTTGCATAAGCCTCACTATGAGTATCATTCTTAAAAGGTACAGGCCTAAATTTTGCTCCAGGGATTAATTCAACTATTTCTTCTATTGAACCTGTATCATGTTCAGGATCATCTTGAGCTCCAACAATAATCACAGGAGATCTTATGTTTTTTACTGCTTCTCTGGTCATCTCATATACAGGCATAAAGGATTTCAATTTCTTCATCCATTGCAAACTACTTTTTTGTAACATTCTTCTTAAAGTGTGAATTCTACTTATACCTGATTCTTTATCTCTTCTAAATTTAATCTTATAACTCAGATATACGAAAGGCTTAACTAGTGAGACGAACCAATGAGGAAACAATTTTGCTAGGATTTTAATTTTGTTATTTGCCTTGTATTTCTTCTGTGGAGATGAATGAACAGATAGAAAAGGTTGAACATCATATTTACTCATCGCTTCAAGGACGCCTACTGAAGCAATTGAAGATCCAGTTACAACACAATCTTCTGGTTTAAGTTTGAGTTCTTTTAAAGATTGTACAAAATCCTCTCCCAAAGTGTCTACATCATAAACAACATTATCTGGAGGGAATGAGGAAAATTCCTTTTCTCTAGTTTCTATGAAAATTATATTATGGTTTTTTCTTAGAAGTTTCACAGATTCCCTCCAGAGAAAGATGTAAGAAATAAATCCAGAATAGAAAACAATATCCCTGGTTTCATCAGTTTTTTCATCTGCCTTAAGAGTGATTACTCGAAGTTTAGCTCCGTTTGGTAAATCTACAAACTTCTTAGTTGTTTCATTTTCGAGAGCATATTCACTCTTTGGACGTCTAACCATACAAACGAATTTATCAGTGAGTATAAAAAGGTTCTATTAATCGTTGTTAAGCTCCCTAGCTTAAGGTTAATAATGGCCTTGGTTCTTGTAATAATGGAAAACAAATGTCAAACCTTATCCTGAAAACAAATCAATTTGAATCTATACTCATCGAAAGAGCATATGGATCTTGGATCATTGATGTAAATGGGAAGAAATATCTTGATTGCGAATCAGGAATGTGGTGCTGCAATCTTGGACATAATCATCCAGAAATAACTGAAGTCATTAAAAATCAATCATCCAAAATTATTCATAGAAACAAAGGATTTCTCAATCCCGTTACAGTCAAAGCTGCTGAGAAGCTGTTAAATTTCATACCTGATGATTTCGATAGGGTTACTTTTCTCAATAGTGGTAGTGAGGCAGTTGAATTTGCTATAAATTTTGCTAAGAAAATCACAAAAAGGAAAACTGTTTTGTCACTTCAGGATTCGTATCTGGGAGCTTTTGGAATCGCTAAAGATTTGTCCTTCACTTCTCAAGAAAAATCGGATTTTAAACTTGATTTTCCTGTTTTTGGAACAAAAGAATGTGATGATCCGGAAGTATTTATACAAAAAGCGAATTCAGTGATAGATGCTAATGCAGATGATATTGCATGTTTTGTTCTAGAACCCATAATGGTTGGTGGAGGAGTTCTTAAATCATGTTCCAAATTTGTTGAACATATCTGTAACAGAATGAAGGAAATAGAAGCTTTAGTTATTATTGATGAGG
>JAGLXK010000220.1 GCA_023132955.1 Candidatus Heimdallarchaeota archaeon | reverse complement strand
GTTTCTTTAGATACTTCTTTCCATCTACTACATCAAAATCAACTCTAAACACCTTAGCATCAAAGAGTATTTCTACTGGTTCTCCTCCCCCAGTTGGTATATATTTCAGATTTATGTTATCTGTAATGTCATCTGCTGTTTTTGTAGCAGTAGTCCAGAAACCATCATCCATGATCATTTTATAAGCTGAACCTTGTTCTATAAGTGCAATTATCTGATTTTGTTTGATTGAAGCTTCTAATAATTGATTAATTACTTCATCCCCAAGTGCAGGTTCTGCAGCTTGAAGTGTCCTTAGTAGATTACCGCTATTCACTTTTCTTAAGAAATCTATACCTATTGCATTTGCTGACATTGTGCTTCTTTCTAGTAATGCATTCATTATCTTTTCTGCTTCGTTTATATCTATCCCTTCTCTTAGAAGCTTCTGATAAAACTCATTTGCAACTTGTTGTGCATTTTCTACAATCTTTGCAGTAGCCTTAGTGTCTTTTCTCAAATCTGCGGTTAGATATATGCTAGTATAAGAGTTTGATTTCTGTTCTATAACCCTAAATACCCATTTGTCTTGATTTTCATCCCAAGCTAGCAGCATGTCATCAAATCCTGTATGAGAGAATCCACCTGTGGGTGGTATGCCTTTACAATAAACATGTCCTATATTCTGACTCTCCCAAGCTTGTCTTAATTCGTCTTCAGTTGCTCTCAATTTTCTCCATGCATTTTGGAATGGTTCTCCTAAATGTCCATGAGATATTGTGCCCCCATGGATACTCATAATACTATCATCTGCTCCAGCAAGTACAAGCATACATCTTGCATAAGTTTGAGCTTCTAAATCTGTCAAATCATCAGTGAATTTTAATATATCTGGATCTAATTTGCTTAATCTTATACTTGATTGTTCTTTATAGAATTTCCAAAGTTTGTCAAAATTTTCTTTTTCTTTGAATATCTCTGTAAGCACATCTGGATCATTGACAATATCGTCAATATATGCCCCTGAACTAATTTTAGCCATAGCTAAGTCAATGAAATTATTATTTCCTTCTTCATTTCGTAATTGTTTTCTTAATTCCCATAGATTCTCTTTGATAGCTGTTTTAGCAACTTCATCTCCCAAAGTGTTTTTGTAAGATGAATGAAATGCTGACATAGCATGTTGCCATCTTGTTGAATCGGTGAAAAATTCTCCACCTTCTCCAAACAACTCATCAACAGTTTTTCCAGGAGATATTAATGTAGCACATTCTTCAATTGCAGCTTTTTTAAGTATATCTTCTGGGAATCCAAATTCAGCACCATTCTTAATTGCATCCCACTGACTAGGCGTGAGATTTTTAATCTGAGTCCAAAGAATATCGTTGTCTTTTATAGCTTCAAATGGTTTGTGAAGATTCTTCTTGGCAAAAGTAGAAAAACAAGCAACACACCAAGGCATTCTAGTGTTTTCCCAAGGTTTCCATGAACCTATTTCATACAATTTCTTCATCCCTTGCCAAATTTTAGCAAAAAAATCTTTAACAATGTCTTTCAGTTTTGAGAGTACACCTCTAGTTTTTCTATCAGCAGCATTAAATACTTTTTTCATGGCATCTCCAGCCTTGTTTGTCACCCAAGACATTCCTCTTACCATGGAATCAAAAAGTGGCTTCATTATTTTCGTAGCAATAAACCTCATGCTTGTGATTAAGAATGATACAAAAGCTACAATTAGAGTAAAGACAACAGCTAATCCAATTATTGCAATAGCACTTACAGGAATAAGTATAATTGTAACAATAGATAATAGAGCTAGAAAGAATATTGCTGCATATTTAGCAACCTTTAGGAATTTAGAAACAATAGGTTTGAGTGTTTCAGTTATTTTGTTAAAGACGTTTTTAATGAAATTCTTGATACCTCCAAGGACTTTACCTATTCCTTTTCCTGCGCAGTAATCCTTAAGACCTCCAAAAACTTGACCAAGAACATTACCAAAAATCTCTGTTATATCCAATGGTATCATTATTGCTGCAAAAACTCTAAAGAATTTCATAGGTTCTAGAATTGAGTCTTTAACATCTTGTATTAGCCCCGCAATTGGTAGTATGCC
>JAGLXK010000022.1 GCA_023132955.1 Candidatus Heimdallarchaeota archaeon | reverse complement strand
TCTCTAAAAATTATGCAACTGAAAGAAGAAAACTAATCGATTTAACGAAAGCTACTGTCGATACAGAGAAAGGTTCTCCATTTACAAGTTCAGATACAGTCTATTTCTCTGTAGCTGATGGAGATGGTAATGCTTGCAGTTTCATCAATTCTAACAGTAATGGATTCGGTACAGGACTTATACCTCAAGGATGTGGCTTTACGCTTCAAAACAGAGGTGCAAGTTTCACTTTAGAGGTTGATCATCCGAATGTTTTATCTCCTAACAAAAGACCGTATCATACAATTATTCCTGGTATGGCTACAAAAGATGGAGACCTTTTTGCAAGTTTTGGTGTGATGCAAGGTTTCAACCAACCCCAAGGACATGCTCAAGTTATCATTAATATGGTTGATTATGGTATGAACCCTCAACAAGCACTAAATGCATCAAGGTTCTGTATAAGAGATGGGACAAGTGGTGGAGCTGTTGCATTGGAAGAAGGAATATCTGAATCAACAATGAGCACTCTAAGCAGCATGGGACATGATGTTATTCCAACTTCAGGTAATGCTAGAATGATTTTTGGTAGAGGACAAATTATTAAACGAGATAGTAAAAGTGGAGTGTTGTGTGGAGGAACAAGTCCAAGAGCTGATGGACTAGCAATAGCTTGGTAGCGATTCTAATTTGAAAAAACTAATGACTTCACAACTATAGGAACTACTTGTCCCCCAGCTTTAGGTTTATCAACATCAATGAAGTCTCCCTCTTGAACATTAATTTCATCCACAGAAATAATGTTTTCTTTAGCTTCAGTTTCTCTTTTCATCACATTGCCAACAGAATTTCCAATGTCCCTATCAAAGATCATAATTATTGGTTGTTTTTTTCTGATCGTATTAGGGATAGCACTAACTACACCTTTAGCAAAAGTGGTTAATCCAGCATAAGACCCACCTATTGCTCCTTTAAATGATAGGGCAACAATGCCCTCACCCTCCTTGACATCGAAAAGATTGAAGCTTTTCAAAATAGCCTTTTTCACGCTTTCTTCAGTTATATTTTTATTATCTAGTCTGGGTTCGAGAACAGGAATATTATGAATAGGAAGAATTTCTGGATCTGAGATGTGTGTAGTAACACCTGAAACTTGAAGAGTATATTGACCCGCACCTATAACAGTTGCACGAATAAGTTCTATTGGTTCATGAAGTTGGATTTTTTGAGCATTAACAATTTTTACTATCTCTTCGCTTAGATATTTACCTAAATCTCCAAAATCATGATCAGTTTTATTGTAGATATATTCTGCAACTCCACCAGAGAAGACTAGTTCATCTATGTTTTCAGTGAAATCTATGGGGTTTGTCATCAACAGTTTTTCAGCTATTTTTGATTCTATTTTCTGATTTAGAACTTCAAAAAGGCTTTCAGCTAATATTTTTGCCATTTCTCTTTTCTGTTCATCAGTAACCTCTAAGACATAATCAAATTTGATTCCCATCTTGTCTTCTAGATTTCTAATAGGAGCTTCGATTCTAACAATTTTATTCTCATCATCAAAAGCTACCAACCTTCCACCTACATTAACACAAGAAGCTTCAACTACCTCACCTGCTTTGACAATAGCAATATTAGAAGTTCCTCCTCCGATATCAATATTCATGACGGTTTTCTTTGATTCTTTGGAATACAAAACTGCGCCTGAACCCATAGCAGCAATTACTGATTCAAAATTAGGTCCTGCGGCAGCACACACAAATTTCCCAGCTTTATGAGCTAGTGATTTAACTAATTCTTCAGCATTCTCCTTTTTCGCGCTCTCACCAGTTATGATTACTGCCCCAGTATCTATATCATCTATAGAGACGTTTGCTCTCTCATACTCTTCTTTGAGGAATTCAACCAGTTTGAGATAATCGATATTCACTCCATCCATCAAGGGTGTTAAAATAATTTTCCCCTTGAATAAAATCTCCCTTTCAGTAACTTCGAATTTTACTCCTTGTGGAGTATAAATCTTCTCCAACTTAAGTTTAGAGAAAATTAGATGTGAGGTTGTAGTCCCAACATCTATTCCGCAACTAGTTAATGATAATGTGTGTTCTTCGCTCATTATACAGTCCCCTAAGCGCTAAAATCATCAAATTTTTATACACTTAAAGCATTTTGGTTGAGTCTTTTTTTTAAACGTAAAAATACAAATAAAGAGAAAAGGTTTAAAATGTCTATTGTAAAACACAAAGTGATATTGCAATGGCAACGGAAAATATTGAAGCTGAAGATGGTGAAATTAGCTCCACAGATTTAAGTCCCCGTTCATTTGGGGAAGTTTGGAAAGATTGGTTTCTTGCAGCTCTTAAATCTATTTGGAAAAAGATCCACTCACCTTTTGGAATATTTGTGATAAGTACTTGGTTTATCAGCGTTTTCATAATGGGACTTACAAATACTTTCAGAGGAGGTAGTTTTTGGGAAGGTCCTTCATATTGGATTGATGTGTTTCTAACATATGGGTTGAATATAGGTCAAGAATCTGCTTTAAGATTGATTGCAAAACCAGTATTTGTATGGTTTTTTGCCCCCATTGTTGTTCTCTTATTAGGCTTTTCACTTTTCCTGCTGTCGGATAGTGGATTTTTCTTAACTTCTCCAGAACAAGCTTTTGATCCAAGTAGATACTTCAGTATTCAAGATATATGGGGATCTCAAATTTTAAATCCAGATAAGCCAAAATTTACTAAAACTTATCTATGGCTTGTAATTATGCCCTTAATTCTTGGAGCAATAGTTTCTGGTACATACAATTTCATTATGTTTAAAATGGTTAAGAAAAGAAAACATATCCCATCAGCTAAAATTTTCTTGTTGGTAGTCGTTATCTTCGCTTTAATAATAGGTATTGAAATGGCATTAATGACAGGAGAACTAGTTTTAGAATTCAAAAAACTATTTTATTCATTATTTGTTGACCGGAGA
>JAGLXK010000219.1 GCA_023132955.1 Candidatus Heimdallarchaeota archaeon | reverse complement strand
TTGACATCCTTTAGAAAACCTATCATTTTACTACAAAGAAACGAAGATTACTATCTATCTGAATGGGTAGCACCAGGTTTGCACAATGTGGGAGTTATGTTACCTTATGCAGGTATTCATTATATGTTGCTTAAAGAAATGCATGAACCAACAGTTGTGATGACTAGTGCAAACCCTTCTAATTATCCTATGTTTATAGATAATGAAGAGATCAAAGAAAGATTGGATTATGTTGATTACTTTCTGTTGCATAATAGAAGAATCTACCAACGCAATGATGATTCTGTTTTAAGAATTAACAAACTAGGAGAGAGATTTTCTACAAAATTCTTAAGACGATCAAGGGGTTGGGTTCCTGAACCACTTCTTTCAAGCATAGACATAGGGACTTCAACTTATTTGGGTATAGGAGCAGAGATGCATCTTATTCCATCTCTTATGAAAGGATCAAAAATCATTCCAACTCAACATATAGGAACAGTAACACTACTTGAAACCTATGAGTACATGTTGGATGCTATTGAACATATACTCAAACTATACAATGCCAAAATTGATGTTATAGCATATGATATGCATCCACAATATCTTACCTCAACAAACATCGAAGAAGTTGCAGCAAAATTTGATGTAGAAGAATGTTTTGCTTTTCAACACCATGAAGCACATATCGCTAGTGTAGCACTTGAAAATAGGTTTGACCCTGAAGAAGAAGTGATTGGATTAGCTTTAGATGGAACAGGATATGGTCGAGATGGAACCATTTGGGGAGGAGAAATATTTACAGGACCGGTTTCCAACTTAACAAGAGTAGGGCATTTGGAACAATATGCTCTTCCGGGTGGAGATTTAGCAGTAAAATACCCAATAAGAACCTTAATCTCTTTACTCTCACATACTTATTCTTTGGATGAACTAACTACAATAGTAGAACCTATGACAAAGTATCTTCCAAGAGGAACAGATGAATTGGAACTTATTATCAAACAATTAGACAGAGGAAATTTTCCGAAAGGATTTCTAACGACAAGTTCAGGTAGATTTCTAGATGCAGTTAGTTCTGTTCTAGAAATATGTCAAGAACAAACATATGAAGGAGAACCAGCTATCAGGTTAGAAGGTCTAAGTTTGAGTGAAAGGAGCAACAACAATCTCCCCAGATTAAGTATTCCTTATTCGAACAAAAATGGAATTTATCAGCTTGAAGTCTCAAAGATTTTTCCAGATTTGATAAACCTGAGAAGTAAATTCACGAAATCAGTACTAGGATATGCAGTTCAACAAGCATTGGGAAGAAGTTTAGCAGAAATAACTAATGAGCTAAGTAATGATAAAGGAATTGATAATATTCTGATCTCAGGGGGAGTAAGTTTAAACAGTATTATAATCGGTGAAATTGTTAAAAAATTAGCATTAAACCAAAAAAAAGTATTTACAAACGAAAAGGTTTCTCCTGGTGATGGTGGTATCTCTGTTGGTCAAATCTATATGTTAGCTCTTCAACAGAGCAAGTAATTTTAGTAAATCAGCTTTTTTAGCATATTTTGATTTATTACCCCAACTAAGAGTTGTTTTATCGATTTTTTTTTCCCCAACTACCCACGATAAACCTTAAAAATCAGCTCTTAATCACTATCAATGTCGCGACTGTTAACCCTATTTAAAGTAGGGTGAACAAGAAGCATAATAAAATAGTCCTTAATGGAGGATTTATGCGAAATGACTTGGATTGAAACACTGTTAATGATAACTGTTCCCGGAATTCTTTTCATTGTTATCATGGCCTTATTTATCGATTGGCTTGATAGAAAAGTTTATGCTAGGGGGCAAAACAGAAAAGGTCCACCATTTTTACAACCTCTATATGATATAGTTAAATTGACAGCAAAGGAGTCTATAATACCAACAGGTGTTAGTAAATTCTGGATGACAATTTTACCAATATTGTTCTTCGCCACTTCGCTTACAGGAGCTTTAATGATTCCTATAGCCGTTTTTGATGATATTACTGGCGTAGCAACTGGTTTTGCAGCATTTGATTTCGATATATTTTTTGTACTTTTTATCATTCTTTCTTTTGGATTACTCATATATTTCATGGGTATTGTTACAAAGAATCCATTTGCTCAAACTGGTTCAACAAGATCAATTTTACAAGCTTTAAGCTTCGAAATTCCATTTGCATTCAGTTTACTAGTACCAGTCCTAATTGTAGGAGTTGGGGGAAGTCCTGACACAACTTCAACCTTCAGACTTGGTGAAATTAGTGCAAACCTTTTTGCAAGTATTGGTGATAATCTATGGCTTATAATAGGTTTAGTTATTGCTTTTGCTATTTCTATCATTGTCATGATGGCTGAACTTGAGGCATTTCCATTTGACTCTCCCAAAGCTCACACAGAGCTTGCTGATGGATGGTTAGTCGAATATGGCGGTTGGAGGTATGCTTTAATTATTCTTGGAGAAAGAATAGGTGCATTCTTCATCGGTGGATTAATTGTGACACTGTTTCTAGGTGGTCCCTCTGTGGGTCTAGAAGCAGTGATAGTGAATCCTGTTTTGATGGGTTTCTTGAATATAATATTCTTTACATTGAAATTAGTAGCTATAATAGCCGTTATGTCTTTCTTACGAACATTAATTTCTCGTATTAGGATCGATCAAACAGTAAGGTTAGCTTGGAAAATTGTTCTTCCAATTGCAATAGTTGCACTAATGCTAACTATTGGATTAAAAATGATAGGGGTGTAATATTGATGGAATGGTATATAGCATTAATAATTGACCTTGTGGCCAGTATAGTACTCGCTGTTGTAGTTTGGTTAATCAGCAAAAGGGTACGTTACTTACTAGGTACACAGCCTCCAGAACAAAGTAAAATGAAAAAAGATCTTTTCTCAAGCGGAGAAGGTTCTATTCTAGCCAAACCTAGAAAAATATTCATTGACACTTATGTGTTCATTGCTTTCTTTGTTCTTTTTGATATTGCAGCATTCATTATAGCTACAGTCTTCTTTGTAGGAGTAGTCCCAGGGGCAACTTTAGAAGCAGCTCTTATCTATTTAGCACTAGTACTTGTTACAGTTTTAGTTGCAATAAAGAAGAAGTATCCAAGAGATGCCGTTGACCCTGTCTTAGAAGGAGGAATTGAATAATGGGTTTAGCAACCATATATATATTCATGATTCTAGCGATTCTAGCCGCAATCTTTGCACTAGAATTCAGACGACTAATGTTTTCTATAATTGGTTTGATAGCTATGAATCTATTTCTCTGGGTATTGTTACTGACACTTAATGCTATATTTCTAGCGTGGATACAACTCATAGTATATGGTGGTGGTTTTACTGCACTATTTGTTGTGGTTGTAGCTTTAACAGAGAAACAGAGAGATGAATCATTTGACTGGAAAAGATCTGTAATCGCACTTGTCATTGTGGCTATTCTAATGGGAATAGCTATTTGGGCAGTTATGGCTTCAGGTCTTAGCATTACATTCGGAACAAGCACCACAGGTGAATCCTTACGTGCTCTATGGACAGAAAGATTAACTGATTTGATACTGCAAGCTGTTGTGTTCTTTGCAACATCTATAGGCATTGGATCATTGTTTATTCATCAGAAGAAGAAACACAAGGAGGAGACAAAAGCATGATAGAACAATTACATTTACTGATTCTAGGCATTGTCTTATTTGGTGTAGGCTTGTATGCATTACTTGGAAAGAGAAATATCATCAAGATTCTTATGGGTATTGAAATAATGACAATAGCTGTAAATGTCGTATTTATTGCTTTAGGAGCCAATATTGCTAATGCAACTTTTACAAGGTTTGCACAGGTCTTTCCTTTGATTTCAATCGCTATTGGTGCAGCTGTATTAGCTGTAGGTTTAGCAATAGCCATTAACAATTATCGTCATGCTCATAGCGTGGATACAGATGAGATGGCTACATTGAAGAGGTGATAAAGATGGTACAAACAATAATACTATTTGCAATAATTTCTGTAGTTGTTCCTATTATTGGTTCTTTTCTATCATTACTATTGAAGAAATTACCAACAGTTAGAGACTTCTTCAGCGTATCTACAATAGCAGTATCAGCAATAATGTCAATTTTGATATTTGGTACTTATAAAGGAGAAACTTACTATCTCTTAAATTGGCTAAATTGGGGAGATAATAAATCAGGAATATACCTAGATTCATTATCTGTCTTAATGGTGCTAATTGTATCAATATTGAGTATGCTAATTGCATTCTTCTCTATAGAATACATGAAAGAAGACAAACACAAAGCAAGATATTGGTTCTTCATTCAAATGTTCGTTGGAGGTATGCTTTTACTAGTTCTTGCTCATGACATGGTATTCTTATTCCTTGGCTGGGAAATTGTAGGACTTTGTTCTTGTTTCCTAATCGGTCATTACTTCATGAAGAAGGGTGATGCAGGACAAAAACCAGCAAAGAGTGGAATTAAGGCTCTTATCATGACTGCAATTGGAGATGTTGGTCTCTTAGCGTTCTTAGCTTGGATCTATTACGAAAACAAAAAACTTGGTTTAGCTAATCCATTGATCATAGACACAACAACACCACTTGGAGGAACTTATCCAATTGTTATGAGTATTCTATTACTCTTAGCTCCGATAACCAAATCTGCACAATTTCCATTGCAATCATGGTTGAGTGCAGGTGATACAGTTGATATAGATGCAATGCAAGGTCCAACTACTGTTTCAGCATTAATACATGCTGCAACAATGGTTAAGGCTGGTGTCTACTTAGTAGCAAGATTTTCACCCATCTGGGATAGCGAATTCTTCTACATTGTACTAATGATAATAGCTGGAGTTTCTTGTGTAGCTGCTGCATTTGGTGCATTAGTTACGACAGATCTTAAAAGAGTTCTTGCATACAGCACAATCTCACAGCTTAGCTATATGTTCTTAGCCTTTACAATAAGAGAGGATCATGGAACTGGGCTAATACCTGGTCAGATGCACATATTATCCCACTCAATCTTCAAAGCTCTACTGTTCTTGTCAGCAGGTGCAATAATTCATTCTATTGCAGAAGAAAGAGATATGAAGAAAATGGGTGGTTTGAAAAAAGAACTACCCTGGGTTTATGGATTCATGATGGTTGGTGTTCTCGGTTTAATGGGTATTCCAATTATCACAAATGGTGGTTATTCCAAAGAAATGATAATAACAGCTGCATATGAAGCAGCAGCAATTGATGGTGCCTCAATGCATTGGTTTACTTTCATCGTAGGTATTTTAGTAGCATTCCTAACAACTTTATATGCTGCAAGAATGTTTTTGATGATATTCCATGGCAAGAACCGAGGAGCTAGTGTGCACAAACCGAAGTATATCATGAGAATTGTTCTGGCTATATTAGCAGTTCTAGTAGTAGCTACAGGTTTCATAATTGAAGGTCCAGCTAGCAACTTCTTTACAGGAGATACAGGATATAGCCTAATTCACGTAGTACTGGTTCCATTCTTATGTGCAATAGGTGCAATCATTCTTGGGTTAGGATTAGCTTATCTGTTCTATGGTAAAGGACAAACAGAAGTAGGTTTTGTAGAAAAAATCAATGTCTTCAAAGCGCTGAGAACTTTTGTAGCAAACGGATTCTATATTGATCATTTGTACAACTTAGTATTTGTCAAACCTGTCTTCTGGATTGGTCAAAAATTATCATTCTTCAAGACTGGTAAGATAAACTGGAACATGATCTTTGGATCAGTAGTAGCGATATTTATTGTTGTTGCTACTTTGTTGGTGGTGATTGTCTAATGTTGAACCCATATCTATCCTTAATCTTGATTATACCAATTGCTGGTGCTATACTCTTGTCACTATTTGAGCAACTGAAGAAATTCTTATCCAAAATGAAGATAAAAGCTGATTGTGTTAATCATGTTTTAGCAAACATAGTTGCGTTAAGCGTCTTTGTTCTAGGATTTATTGCAACTTATGTACCTGCATTTAGAGAATATATTGCTAATGAACTTGGAGTTCTGCTAAGGTTTGGACAACTTGAAGCGGTGTTAATTACTATTTTCAGCTTCCTTGTCTGGATGGTAGTACTATTCAGTGTTAACTACATGAAAGGTAAAAATGGACTTGGTTACTACTATGCATTAATTTTTACACTACTCACTGGTTTAATCGCTGTAACTATGGCAAACAATTTCATCACACTATTCGTTGGATGGGAACTGTTTGCACTAAGTGCTTATGTGCTTGTAGCTTTTGAGAGAGCAAAAAGAGGTGCAGTAGAAGCATCGATGAAATACTTCATCATGTCAACTGCTGGAAGTATGCTAGTTTTATTAGCTACTGCTTTGACATACGGTTTCTATGGTTCGGTAAACTTTGAACTCGTTTCCATAGCAGTACAAGCTAGTGGTACATCAGCTATAGCTGCAGTAATAATCGCTCTGTTCGTAACAGGCTTTGCAGTAACAGCAGCCATGCTATTCTTGAACGCTTGGTTACCAGATGCTCACAGCTCAGCTCCTTCAACTATTTCCGCACTACTTTCTGGAATTGTTGTTAAAGCTGGTGCAATAGGTATCTATAGAACTTTATACTTCGCATATACTCCTGATGTATTAAGTGCTGGTGCCGGAGCTGTTATCTCTTGGTTAGGTATCTTAACTATGATTGAAGGGAATTACTTAGTGTTCTCTCAATTCAAGCGTAAAGATATTGTTGATTTCAAGAGAATCTTAGCATACTCGACCACTGTACACCTTGGTTACATCATACTCGGAATTGGTTCTCTAGCTCCTGGTAATTTAGGAGTTCAAGCATCAGTATTCCATATACTTACACACTCTTTAGGTAAAGGTGGTCTGTTCTTGCTCAGTGGAGTTCTAATTACAACACTTGGATCAAGAGATCTCAGAGACATGAAAGGTATAGGAAGAAGATCACCCTTTATTGGTGCAGTCCTAACAATAGGTTTACTATCGTTAGGTGGTATTCCCATAACAGGTGGTTTTGCATCAAAACTAATGGTAATTCTCGCTACTTTCAATGGTGGTGCCAACGCCGCTAATCCTTTGATGTTTATCAACAGCATTTTGTTGGTTGTTATGGCCATCTTTAACTCCTTACTAGCTTTAGGAGGATATCTATATATTCTAAAGAAAATGCTCTTCGATGAGCCAGATGCTAAAGATACAGGCAAAATAAAAATTCCAATATTCGAAAAAATGGCTTTAGCTATAATTGCAGTTGTTCTAATAGTTCTTGGTCTATGGCCAGACTTAATTGTGAGCAAAATTGCACTTATAGTTTAGTCTATTTTTCCTTTTTCCTCTTTTTCTTTTATATTAATCACCAAAATCCTATTGAGAGAAGATTCTCTAGCTACTACAAACTTTAAGAAAATATTATAACATAGTAATAAAAAAAACAATCATGCCTTTAGAAATAATCTCAGGTATATTTTCAATTAGTGTGGGTACTATCACGGCTTTACTCTGGATCATAGTATTAATTAGAAAACAAGGGATTCGATTTATAGAACATCCATTTGAAAGATTGTTCCATATTGCTGCAGAACTTATTATGTCTATACTAGCCATAGTAGGGGGGATAGCAGTACTCTTACAATTAACTTGGGGGCTTTATCTATTCTTATTTGCTATGGGACTAATACTATATGCAATCGTTAATGCTATCGGAATTTACGGTAAAAAGAAGTACAAACTGTTACTATTTGTATTAGTTATATCAGCAGTTCTAACATTTGCTTTAGTAATAATAGATTTTATAATTTTAGTATTCTAAGCTTAATGAAAGAGTAGTAAGTTCCAGGAACTAATTTTCATGTTTTATTTTTTCGCCAATACTATACAAAAATACCATAGATGTTTTAGAACCCATGCGTTCAAAACGTTTTGATAGTTCTTTTTTGACATGTTTATAATTTTCAGATGTATCTAGATTATCCATGAAATCTCTAAAGGATCCGTACTCTTCCTGGATTTCTGAAAAGACCATTGCATTGATAATTGCTGCTTCAATCTTAGCTCTGTTTCTTATTATTCCTGAATCTTGTAATAGTCTTCCAATATCGTCTTCATCAAATTTACTTACTTTTTCTATGTTGAAATTTTTGAAAGCTTTTTTGAAATTAGACCACCTATCAGAAATAAGCTGCCAGCTTAAACCTGCTTGGAATACACATCGAGTCATATTTTCATAGTAAGAATTATCGTTAGGAGGCTCTGTATCTCTGAAAAACCAACCAGTTCGTACGTTTTCTCCAGGCATGAGCAAACAATAAAACCTACATTTATTATATTAATGTTATTACAATATTAAGCAGTGAGAAATGTGAATAGGGGAGAATAATAGGTCAGATGCAATTTTTTAAATGGCAAAATTGCAGTTATCTGAATACCATTTTTCATACACATCCAAGAAGGATGCTCTTACAAGAAGATAACCTTAATGCAAGGGTAAAAACTTAAAGGAATAGCTGATGGTGTATTTTAATGGATATCTATGTGTTGGATATTGAGACCACAGGTCTTGATGGATTGCCTAAAGATCTTGTTGTTGAAATTGCTATAATGCGAGCGAATGTGTTAAAACAAAAAATAGCCCAAGTATACCACTCAATAATTCATTACGACATAAGCACATGGGATGATAACTTACGCAACTCCTGGATATTCAGAAAAGGTGTTCTATCAGTTGATAAAATACAAAATGCTGAGAAAGATTTAACGACAGTAATTGAAGAAGTGCGTCAGATTCTTGCTGGTAAATTTATTGCAGCGTATAATAATGCATTTGATTTTGATAAGTTTCTTCAACATGAACCATGGAATATCAACGAAGAAAGCAGTAAAACAAAAACAGCTCCATGTGTAATGTTATCTGCATCAGAGTACCTTAGACCTCCTGGTAAGAAATATAAAAATAGAATTTACAAATTGGCTCATTCGAGGAGAAAACTTCTTAGTAAGAATACAGAAAGCATCATTATTAACAAAGAACTTGAAGAGAAGATTAGGGAGTTTGAAGAACATAGAGCAAATTATGATGCGTTTTATACGGCGTGCATACTTCTAGAATTGTATAAACGGAAACAATACAGAATCATTCCACAGATATATTATGCTCATTCCATGAATATCTATGGGAAAAGACAAGAGAAGAGAGAACTTAAGCTAATAAAAAAAGTATTTCCAGAAGCGGATATAATTAATCCTGCCAAATATGAGAAAAAATGGAAAGATTCTTCTGGAAAGGAAATAATGAAGAAATGTCTTGATCTTTTGAGCAAAAGTGACATAGTTATCTTTTCTGCAATAGAACATGATGATGGACACTTTGTTGGGAGAGGAGTGCATATAGAAGTCAAATTTGCTGAGAAACTTGGTAAGGAAGTGTATTTCCTTAAAGAACATTTAGACAATGTTTTCTTGTTAGAAATGTATGATAAAAATGATTGGATTTCTAAATTTGGTAAAGTCAAGTTAAAGGAGTAACTGTATTGTTTCTAGTCTTATACAGAAAAAATTTATCAGATAAGAAAGTTCCATTCTTAATATGTATGAGTGGATAAATCTTGCAATAATAATACTTTCGCTTATTTTATTCTCTGTGTTGTATTTCTTTAGTCTCCTACCAGTTACATTGAGTGAAAGGATGGGAGAAAAAGCTTGGAAGTTTTGTAGAAATCTAAGACTAACGGCTTCATTTTTTGAGCTAATTGCTTTTGTTGCACCTGTTCTTTGGATATGGTTTCCAGTTCCTAAGCTTGATTGGAGAATATTCTCCAATCAATGGTGGTTAGGTTTTGTTTTAAGCTTGATCACAACAATACCAGGGGCAGTCTTGATTTACAAAGGAGTGAAAGATGCAGGAAAAGAAACTCTTACTCCATCAGAAGAAACTGAAATGTATGGAGGAATCTACAATTCCATCAGACATCCTCAAACTGCTGGAGGAATGCTTATGTTTCCAGCTCTTGGTTTAGCTCTCAACTCATGGTTCCTTGTTATTTTGATGACAATATCTATTATAATCTATATGCCAATCATGTTGTATTTTGAGGAAATGGATTTAGTTAAAAGGTTTGGAGATTCATACAAAGAATATCAAAAAACCACAGGAGCATATTTTCCAAAAATTAAGAAAAAACAAAAAAGAGAAAAATAAGTAGGTTATTTAGTTTCCAAGTATTTTTCTAGACTTTCTAGTGTCAATTGAGCAGTTATTCCCTCTTTATGAGGTTTGAATCCAAGTCGATCATTAATAGAAAGCATTGGAGCATTAGTTGTTGCATTTCCTGTTGAAACAATCTTTGCTTTTGGAAATTCTTCCTTTATCTTTAGCAACATCTCAGCTTTCAACCATTTTCCAAGACCACGACCACGGTATTGTTCTTGTACACCAGTGAGAAGTTGTTCAACCATAGTCTCTCTTTCAGGTCGGTATTCCAACTCTGTTAACCCAGATATGTCTCCATTAGGTTCTAAGGTGTAGAAAGTTATATGTTTTCTTCCAAGTGCTGCTCTTCGTTTTTCTGTATCTCTGAAAAGTTCAGGAGTGAAAACAATATCGTTCACATCGAGATCTCCAAGAGGCTGTTGATTAAGTGTTTCAGTATATACTTTACAATACTTCTCAAGAATATCATCAGGGATGGAATAGACTAGCTTAAGTTCTGTATCTGGAGAACGCTTAGGACCTTCCGCGGCCCATGTTTCAACCATATTCCATTCTACTTCTTCCAACTTAAGACGATTCTCAACACCAGATAGAGCTGTTTGAGCACCAATTGCCTTTAGAAAAGCTTTTCCATCTTTTTCATCTGAACCTGAAACTAGAATAGAATGGTTTTTCTTCTTTCCATATTCACATATTTGTTTCAGTACTATTGTTTCAATTCCTTTGTTCCGATATTTTTTCAGAAGAACTAAATCAAATTGTAGTAAATGCTTATTACCCGCGTAAGATGCTGATGTTTCACGGAATCCTCCATAAACAACTCTACCTACAAATTTGTTTGTCGAACTATCGATAATAGCAGAGAATTGGAAATCAAATTCAGGATGATTTACTTGCATCTTCAAAGATTTTTCTGTGGGTTCATCATCAACAAAAGGATCATCAAGATTTGCTTCAGAATGTCTAATTTTTCTATACTCATGATATAGATTCCAATCTTCTTTTGTATAATTCAACAAGTTAGCTTGTTCTACTTTGATTTGATTAATATCAAATTTCTCAGTCATAATACTCAATCCTACGTTACATATCTTAATATGTAAAATACCACCATTTCAAACTTATATAGTTAATCAAATAAATTAAAATCAGTTTTCTATATTCTCACATCTATCCAGTTTTCTATCTCTGTAAGAGCTTGAGTACAACCTTCATCTAACATGATTACATGACCACCTTTGCCTATTCTAGCAATGCTTTGATCCCTCGAACTGATTGAAGAAATAATTTGTTCTATGCCTTTTATTGATACAGCTTTATCATTCTCACTATGAACAATTAATATGGGTTGACTAATGTTTTCCAGAATCGGATTAAGCTTATCTAGCAATTTTGCTATTTCTACAAGACTCTTCATAGGTATTTTCTTATAAACCTCCCAATTTTGTGGATTACCAACTAATTTAGAACTTATTTTTTCTACTCTTATCCAGCGAACAAAATATTGTATGACCCTAAAATTTGTAATAAACCATGATAGGAAATTATAAGGTTTTACAGCTGTTGCACAAGTTATTACTCCACTCAACTCGGGATTTGTTGCGGCTAAATAGAGTGCAAGGACACCACCTAAGGAAGTTCCAGCAATAAAAGTTGTTGGACAATCTTCCATAAGAATTTCTAGTTTTCCTTGACAATAATCTACCCAATCTTGCCAGCCAATCTTTAGTAAATCCTTTGAGGAAGTATTATGACCCGGAAGAGTGATGTTGAAAACCTTAAAGCCTTTATTTGTAAGGAAATCCTCTAATGGTTTCATTACAGCACAATTACTGCCTACTCCATGTATTAATAAGAAACCAATTTTGGAATGAGATGTCACAAAGGTAGGTAAGCCAAATTAAGTATATTACTTTTATCCTCTTAAGTCATCTTTTGTTTTTGAAAAATATATTTAATCTAGCAAGTTTACACTATTGATTGAATGCTAATAAATGGTAGTAAAACTAATATTCTTATTTCAGAAACTGTTGGAAAAATAAGGAATAAAGATACAACACCAGAAGATTTCAGAATAAATCTTAAGCGAATTGGTAGTTATTTAGCTTATGAAGCTTCAGAATTTTTAGAGACAGAAGAATTATCAACTGAAACACCTTTAGGAACAGCTTACTTCAACGAAATCAAGAATAACATTGTCATAATTACAATCTTAAGAGCTGCAGTACCTATGTCAGAGGGAGTTTTAGAAGTACTACACAGAGCTAAGGTTGGAATAATTTCAGCAGCAAGAGGAAAACAACTTCAGGACGATGGAAAGGATTTTCGAATTGATTCTATGTATTCCAGCATTCCAATTCTTGAAGATAAAAATGTCATAGTTGTTGATCCAATGATTGCAAGTGGATCTACAATGATATTTACACTCCAAGAAATTAAAAACAAAAAACCTCTCAAAATAATCGTGCTTTGTGCGATTGCATCTCAATTTGGTATAGAAAGAATTCAGGAAGAGTTTCCAGAAGTAATCATCATAGTTGGTGCAATCGATAAGGAACTCAATGAAAAGGGATACATTGTTCCTGGTTTAGGAGACGCAGGGAACAGAGCATTCAACACATAAAAATACATCTCAGAAGGAGAACTAAAATGGAAAATTCAGAAACAGAATTAAAAGAACAAAAACAAAGAAACTTATTATCTTCTATCAAAGAATTTAGAGTCCCATGGAAAGAATTCTTGAGTCCAAATTTATTATTTCTCGTAGTGTGGTTGTTTCTCCTAATATTTACATTTATATGGGCCCCAGCTGCACAACCAAGTGATCCAGGTTTTGGGGATTTCACGATTGAGTATGCGAAAAACAATCCTGTTGAATGGAGTATTTTCATGATAGTTGGTGTTTGGGCTTTACTCTATTCTGTAATACTCTTTATTGAAGTCAGAGAAAGATTCATGCCCGCATGGCCTTTTGTATTGGGATCATTTGCTCTTGGAATGTATGTATTGATGCCATATTTTGCAATAAGGGGAGTTAGGAGAAAAAACCCAAAGACCAAAAAAACATGGTTCACAAAAATAGTTGATTCACGTATCTTAGGTACTATATTAGCCGCTTTAGCTTTAGCCCTTGTATTGTTTGGTATAATTACAGCTAGCATCAATGGAAAGTGGGGTGTGTATGGATCAAGTTTTATGAATATTCGTTTTATACAGGTGATGACAATAGATTTTTCTCTGCTAACTTTGTTCTACCCTATAGTCATTTGGAGTGATATGAAAAGAAGGGAATGGAATAATATTAAATTATTCGTACTCTTCTGCATTCCATTGTTTGGTGGTTTACTTTATCTTGTTTTAAGACCCCGATTACCAGAAAACAGAACTCTTGAAACTTCATGAGTTCCCTATTTTTTATTTCAATCGGTTAAAATTAAATTTATAAGTCCCTTCTGTCGAATAACCAAGACTATGAAAATTCCACTACAAAAATATTGGGAGGTACAAAAGAAGTACCTAGCACCTTTCAAGAGAAGAGTGTTATTGTTAGCTTTCCTATTAAGTAGTGGAACAGTTCTACTAATTTTCTCTCCCTTAATCATTGAAAGTTTCATCGATTTAGCGACCAGAGGTTTTCCTATTCAAGACATAAATGTGTTTTGGGTAGGAAAACAGATTCCTCTTGTAAGTCTAAATACAATTAATCGGGCTCTAATCTTGTTAGCAGGTGCATATATCGTTCTGATGGTTATACAACAGCTGATTACTTTAGGATCAGTTTATCTGAGTCAAAATCTTTCATGGTCATCAACAAACATGCTTAGATTCGATTTAACCAAACATTGTGTAAATTTAGATATGACATTTCATAATGAACATAAACCAGGAGAGATGATTGAAAGAATTGACGGTGACGTAAACACCTTAGCTACTTTCTTGTCACAATTCTCAGTTCAGTTAGTTACATCCCTACTCGTAATTATTGGATCTCTTGCAGTATTATACACTAAACATTGGATAATAGGAATTTCATTTACTGCCTTCACAATTTTGGCAATAATTGTAATGTACGTTCTTAGAAACTTTTCAGTTAAAGCCTGGGAAAATCAAAGACAAACAAGCGCAGACATGTATGGAACCATAGAAGAAAGCTTGAGTGCAATAGAAGACATTCGTGCTAATGCAGGTGTGAAAAATGTTATGCGCAAGTTTCATGATGCATCTAGAAAGGATTTCAAAGCTTTTCGCAGAGCTTTATTTCGAGGTCAAATCTTTGTAATGGCTATATGGGTAGTTATTGCTATCATCAACACACTGATTTTCGCACCTAGTATTCCTTTGGTTAGAACTGGTGTGATATCTTTAGGTACAGTATTCTTAATTCAAATATTCGCGGGAATATTGCTTCGACCCATATTTGTTCTTACAAGACAGATGCAAGATCTTCAAAGAGCAGGAGCATCAATTGACAGAATCAACAAATTGTTTGAGATGGAAACAAAAATTCAGGATATTGGTAAAGAAAAATTATCTTCTGGTCCCTTAGCTATTGAATTTAATAATCTAAGTTTTGCCTATAATGAAGATGATTACGTTCTTAGTAATATCTCTTTCAAACTTGAACCTGGACAAACATTGGGGATTGTTGGACACACAGGTAGTGGCAAAACAACAATTTCTAGACTTATTTTTAGATTATATGATACCAAACAAAATGATGGAAATATTAAATTAAATGATACAAAAATTACAAATTTATCACTTCTGGACTTAAGAGATAAGGTCTCATATGTAACACAAAATGTGGAGTTGTTCCAAGCTTCGGTTAGAGAAAATGTAACATTATTTGATAATAGAATACCTGATATTCGCATCGAATCGATTCTGCTTGATATTGGTCTAGGAAATTGGTTGGAGAAGCTCCCAGAAGGTTTAGACACAATTATTTCATCTAGTGAGCAGGGAATTTCTGCAGGTGAAGCTCAACTGTTAGCTTTAGCTAGAGTATTCATTAAGAGCCCAAATTTAGTTGTTTTAGATGAAGCTTCATCAAGATTAGATCCTGCTACAGAGCATTTGCTTGACCAAGCAATTGAAAAATTGCTTATTAATAGAACAGGCATAATAATCGCCCATCGGCTAGCAACTCTGGAAAAAGTTGATGATGTTCTGCTTATCGATAAAGGAAAAATAATCGAATACGGAAAAAGAGAGGATCTAGCAAATGATACGAAATCAAAATTCTATCAGTTGCTACAAACTGGAGAAATTGAGGAGTTGTTGAAATGAAAGTATTAAGGTTATCTTGGAGAATGTTGCGTTATAAACCAGGATTGGTTTTCGCAGGTTTTCTCTCGGATATATTGTTCTTCCTTCAACCCTTAGCAGCTGCTATAATTGCTCGAGAGATTTTCAACAAACTAGAGGGGGTAGCAGGCTGGAATATAAGTGTCAATATCTGGGTTTTAGTACTTCTAGTTCTTCCTCTAACCCTAACTATGCGACTTGTTGGAGATTTTGTTTTCATTTTCACAATGTGGGTCTTTATTCTAGCTAGTAGAGTATTAATTAGGAGAAATATGTTACTTGGAATTTTCAAGAAACCAGGGGCTGTTGCACTACCTGATTCACCAGGAGAAGCTGTTTCCAGATTCAGAGGAGATATAGAAGAGGTTATGTGGTTTGTTTATCACCTTACTTCCTTCTTTAGCTTAGGTATCTTTACAGGAATATCCTTCTATCTTATGGGAGATATTAACTGGAAGGTAACAGCATTTGTAAGTATTCCATTTCTGTTTATGATGATATTAGTTTTCTTCACAAGACCAATTTTTACAAGGTTAAGAAAAGATCGTCGAAGAGCTGCAGGCGCAGTAACACGAACAATCGGAGAAATCTTCAGATCGGTTCAATCAATTAAAGTTGCAACAGCTGAAGATCATGTACTAGATTATTTTGGTGAGATTAATCGAAAGAGACGAATAGCTGAAGTAAAAGATGAACTTTTCCATCGTTTGATTCACGCCATTTACTATGTTACAGTCTATCTAGCAATAGGTACCATACTGTTTCTTGTTGGAAACAATATGCAAAGTGATTTGTTTTCAGTAGGTGATTTAGCATTTTTTGTAGTATTGTTAGGTGAACTAGGAGAATTTATCTGGGACATGGGAGATATGGTCCCCAGATACGTCCGTACTAAAGTTTCACTTGAAAGGATGTTTAAGCTAATAAAAAGTGAAGATCCTGAAATAACAGAATTCAATTTGGTTAGGCATGGTCCTATCTATATCAAAGAAACATATCCAAAAATACAAGCGTTGAATATCGCAGAAGAAAATAAATTGATGAATTTTGAGGTAAAGAATCTATCTTATACCTATCCAGATTCAGACAAAGGTATCAAGGATGTTAGTCTTTCAATAGCTAAAGGATCGTTTACAGTAATCACAGGTAGAATAGGTTCGGGGAAAACTACTCTACTACGAACTTTAATTGGTTTACTACCAAAGGATGAAGGAGTACTACTGTGGAATGGGGAGGAGGTCGAAAAACCAGATGAATTCTTTGTGCCACCAATAACAGCTTTTACATCACAAGTTCCACGTCTCTTTAGTGAGACAGTTAAAGATAATATACTAATGGGATTACCTGAAGAATCTGTCGATATTGAAGATTCTTTGAAACTGGCAGTAATTGAAAAGGAAGTTTTAGATTTCGAGAAAGGCTTGGATACACTAATTGGTCCAAAGGGTGTCAAACTATCAGGGGGGCAAAGACAACGATTAGCAGCAGCAAGAATGTTTGCAAGAGATTCAGAAATTTATATTTTTGATGATCTATCAAGTGCCCTTGATGTTGAAACAGAACAAAAACTCTGGAGAAGAGTTTTTGACAGAAGTGGAGTATCAACTTGTTTAGCAGTCTCGCACCGCCCCATCGCACTTCGAAGAGCTGATAATGTTATTGTACTTAAGGAGGGGAGAATAGAAGCTCAAGGTAAATTAGATGACTTATTAGAAACAAGTGCAGAAATGAAAAAATTATGGGAAGAAAAGATTGTTAAAACAAGAACAGATTCCCTTACTACTCAAACAGATTAAAAATATAATTGAAGGGGATTCCCCCAAATTATAATCTTCTTTTAAAGAAATCCAAAATTGTTTTGAATGAACGAATACGGAATTCTTGATCGGTGAAACCGCCGTGACCAATATCTGTATGTTCTACATACTCAAAGGTTTTTTCTCCTTCAATTCCTTCTTTCCAACCTAGCTCCAACATTTTGTCTTTATAGATTCTTGCTTGAGTTATTGGACAGCGTGGATCATGAGTCCCATGAACAATTAGTAGAGGTGTCTTTAGATTTTCTACAAAATGAATTGGGGAGCGTTCCTTGTAAAGGTCCCCTTTTTCATCAGGTTTTCCAAACATCATATGAAGATAGTATTTGAAATGAGGCATGCTTTCGTCATATAGCAATTTCCAGTCTGTTATACCAACGCTTGCAGCACCAGCTTTCCAAATATCTGGTTTCTTTACAGTAGCCCAAAAAGTCATATATCCACCATATGAACCACCAAAGATACCTATTCTACTAGAATCAACATAATCTAGAGTTTTAAGATAATCAACGCCAGCAACAACATCCTCGAAATCGCCACCACCTATATCTTCAACGTTTAAGTCTTGAAAATCTCTACCATATCCTGTTGAACCGCGAAAATTAGGTTTGAGAATAACGAAACCATTGTTGACAAGTATCTGATCAAACATACTGAAATTTCGGAGATATTGACTAGCGGGACCACCATGTACTTGTACTAGTGCAGGTAATTTCTTACCCATTTCGATATTTTTTGGTTTGTAAAGTACAGCACCTATAGTAAGATTATCTGTTGACGGATATTCAACATAATCGTCTGCTATAAAGAAATCAAGATCTAAATCACCAAGATAAGGCGGTATAAGCTCTTCAATCTTATCCTTATTCAGATCATATTTAATTAACTTACTTGGGCTTGTAGATGAATTTAAGGTTACCATCAATGATTCGTCATTTTTTGTTATTGCACTTCCAGCAGCAATTCCTGGAGGAAAATCAAGGATTCTTACATTACCAGAATCTAAATCATAGATTAAGGGGGAGATTGTAGCTTTAGAATTTCTAATAGAGACCAAGAATTCGCCATTCTTTGATAACTTTCCAGAATATTCTTGATACGTACCATCACCAAACCATTTAATTTCATCTGTATCTAAATTATAAACGCCTGCTCTAGAATTCCCTTCGAAGTCAGAAGTTATAGCAAGCAGTTTCCCATCCTCAGAAATATCAGTTACTCCATCTTGAGAACCTACTTTCATGCTTAGAAGCTTTCTTTGATTTGAACCATCAGGTTCCATAATCCAGATATCGCTGTTTTGGAAATTTTCTGTATCATTATATCCAAAAACAATGAAGTCATTCTGGGGACTCCACAAAGCTCCTAGGACAGGTCTTGGATAATTGGTTAATTCTTTGATTTCTTTAGTTTCAAAATCAAGACTAAATAAATTCATTTGTCCATTTCTTGTAGAACGAAAGAGCAATTGTTTTCCATCGGGGCTTGAATGTGCAACATGTTCCTGGAATGATGGTGTATTGGTTAGTTGTTCTATTTCCTTTGTTGCTAAATTAAGAAGATAAAGATCGTGTTTTTCATCACCATCTTTATCCTTAGCAAAGATAATACCATTGTTATCTCTGGTCCACAGATATCCAGACCTAAGTGCTCTTGGTACCTCACCATTACTAATCTGTTTATATTCTCCTGAGGACAGATTCATTACATAAAGCTCAATTCTCCCAGTAATATCCCAATAGAAAGCAACTTTATCCTTCGAATGGTTCAATGAGGGCATATAAAACTGTGGAATTCGAGCTAATTTTTCGATTAGATCATCTGACATAAGAAACCATCTTGTTTTTTTTTCAAGTCTTTACTATTTATATACAACTATTTTACAGAAAATGTATACTTTATGGTCACAACTTGTGTTGTTTCCTTTTAAATATAGAAGAGAGTATTTGATTGGAACAAGTAAAATAAAGTGATTATAAATGGGAAAAACAATAGTCAAAGAAGACGAAGAAATCGAACTTATCCATGTTGATGGTGATTTGGAAGTACAAGATGGAGCCACAATAGTTGTACCAAAAAGTGCTGAAAGATTAACTGTTGATGGTAGGTTGCTTAGTAGAGGAGATATCATAATCAAAGGATCTGTTTCAGCAGAAGAGATTAGACATTCCAATGGATATCTTGAGATTGAAGGTGATGTAAAAGCTCAAAAAGTGAAGGTTCATAGTAGAAGTGTAAGGAACGGTTCAGTGCTAGAAATTATTGGATCGTTAGAATGTAATGAAGCAGAGATAGAAGGAGCCTTAGAAGTAGATAAAGATCTCTCTTGTGATGATTTGGAGATAAATGGATCTTGTGTTGTACATGGGGTTGCACAAGTTAATGATTACGAAATAAATGGATCCGCCAAACATGGAATGGATTTAAGTGCTGGTGACCTAGAAGTCAATGGATCACTAAAAGCTCAAGCTAATGTTACTGTTAAAACTGATTTTCAACTATCTGGTTCTGCCAAAATTGAGGGAAAATTAGAAGCTCCTGAGGTTGATATAGGTGGGTCTTTATCCTGTTATGAACTCATATCAAATTCTGTTGAAATCGGAGGAGCAGCAAAGATAGAAATTTCAAAAATCGAAAAAGAATTGAATGTTGGTGGCTCTTTCAAATGCACAGGAAACATGATAGCCCCTACAGTAAGCTGTAATGGAGCTTGTGGTTTTGGTGATGAATCAGTAATTCAGAATCTAGTGATAAATGGTTCTACCAAAGTTGGAATAAATTTCAAATTTGATACTATCAAAGTCAATGGTGCCTTTAAAATGGGTGATAATGCAACTGGTAATGAACTAACTATTAATGGTTCTTGTGGAGCAGAAGGAAATCTAAAGCTTAAAGGAGATTTACAAATTAATGGATCTTTATCAGCTTCCACACTTGAAGCTAATGAGATAAAGATTGAAGGTAGCATGACTGTTGATGAAGCTACTGCCAAATTTGTTTATGTTGGAGAGGATTCCAGAGTAAGAGGAATTATAAGAGCTGATAATGTGGAAGTTGATGATGGAGGACGTGTAGATCACATCATTGCTGATAAAGTCAAATTAGGTGAAGACACTAGAATTGGAAAGCTAGAAGCTAATGATATTGATGCAGACTCATCCGCGAAATATAAATAATTTAAGCAAACCTTTCTGTTAAAAGATTGGGCTTCAGTTTTTTGAGGCCTAATCTTTTTAATGTACAAAATTCAAATTTAATTGGTGAATTAAATGCCAGCAGGTAACAGAACAAGATATGATATTTATGCAGACGTAATCTCTGTTCTACAATTTTATGGTGAAGCTGGCATTTCACAAATTGCAAGAAGGGCCAATTTACCTATAGACAGGGCCAAGGGCATAATTCACTTCATGTTATCACGTGGTCTTATGATTAAATATGAAAATCCCCAAAAAAGACCTGCAGTAATCTATATCTGTACGACAAGAGGTTATCAATATCTTGAAATGTATAAACAGCTTTCCCATATGGTTGTTGAGATAACAGAAGATGAAATGGAGTTCGGAACAGAATTTAAAATCGAAGGAATTTAATTCAACCCATCAAAACTATTTTATTAGTGCAGATTGTTTAGACCATATAATGGTTTATTTTAAAAAACTTGATGCCAAGGATTGGCTAGATTTCAAAGAGATGGTCAGAGAAGCTTTTTATCGTGAAGATGTTCAAGAAGAGGGTTTTCTTAAATTGATAGGTGATGAAGGTCTTATTGGAGTTTTTAAAGAAGATATGCTCATTGGCTACCTTCGCCTAATGACTCACAAAGATTTTGGTCATTTAGGACAAATTGCAGTAACAAAATTCGAAAGAGGAAAAGGTTATGGAAACAAACTCATGGAACATGCCCTTGGTTACTTTAAAACTAAAGGGACGAAAAGAGTAGGCTTATACGTAGAAACAAAAAACCAAATAGCTATCTCATTATATGAAAAATATGGATTTGAGAAGCAATTTGAATCTTGGCATTATTGGATAGAGGAAGAGTTTTACAAACAAATAGAAGAAACAAGCAAAAAAGTTGAAAAATCTGAGTTAAGAATTCTAACATCTACTGACTATAATACTATAATAGAAGTATTTCCTGAAATTAACAAAGAAGAACTTGAAGCACATCTGAACAACATACAAAATCCAGGTTTAACAGGGGTGAATCTATTCCTCTTGGCTTATATGTAAACAATAAGCTACAAATTTACGGTAGATTAAATCCAGAATTTCCAGGTTGTAGACCCTTTCTAGTTACCGATCCCAAATACGTTGATGAATTTATTTCTGGCACAGTTAAATTCAAGAAAAAAAATTATATTCGCTTAACCTTTGATAGAGACAGTAAACTGGCCAATTTTTTCCAAGAAAGAGGTTACAAGCTTTGGCATCATATGTTTTTCATGGAAAAAAAGGAAATAAAAGAATAAGAAACGTTCATATGAAAATCATACTTTAAATGCTAATTTCTTACAAAACAAATCACTAGAGATTTTGTGTCCTTAAATAGTATTCTGAGAATTAAATTATGATGGAAGAGAATACTAAACAAATGTATGAAACGACTATTAAGGAGAAATATCCTAGCTATAGTTATGCAATACTCTTTTTGGATGCAGATAACATAAATCAAAGAAAAATCGGTTATTCTCTTCTAGCACCTCTCTTTAAGTTACTTCCAAAAGAATTACAAGAATATGTTAAATTTATTTGGGAAATAGATTCTGAAAAACGAAAGATGCCATATTCTTTTGTTAAATGCTGTGAAAAAATATTCGCTGAATAAGTGTCTTTCTGAATTAATTGATTACCATTGTGTTTGAGATTGCGCTAGTTTTGCTTGACTTTCACCGGCAAACTGTTCTCCTTCTAAATCAAGTTCTCTTTCACGAGGAAGTTCAGACCCAATTGAATTTCTCATCGAATATCTTCTTTTCATTGTTATCAAAATAGATACAAGGATAAATGATCCAAAAACAAGTAGTACTACTCCATATTCAGGAAATGCCATTATTGTTAACATTGTCAGCCAAATTATTAAACATTCCTTTTCAAAATTAATTGAATTAAAATGGTGAAGAATAGGAATTCCCACTTGTTGATCTTATGTGCTAGCAGAGCTCATTGCTCCAGAGAGGAATCATTTAATTCATCTAACCAATTTCAATTCACCGCTCTCTAATTCACATCTTAAGAACTAAATGAGATATCCTTCAGATATTCAATTGATTAATCAAAATTAATGTTTTTGGTTTAGATATATCGAGTAACTCTTAATAAAATGTAAGATTAATACTAGTTGAAGGGTACAATAAATGAAGGATACCACTAATCAATCAGACCGAAGGTTACCAAAACCTCATTCTCAACCAACGTATAACCTTACAGTAAAAGGTTGGCGAATTCCCATGAGAGATGGAATTCGTCTTTATGCTAAGGCATGGCATCCAGAGGGAGATGATCCTTTCCCCGCAGTTATCAATTATGATCCTTACCGTTCTTCTGATTGGCGTACTATGTCACGTGGTAATTTTTTTCACTTTCTCGCTAGACATGGTTATGTTGTTCTCCATCTAGGAGTACGTGGAACTGATGGATCCGAAGGTATTGTAACTGACGAATATCCTTTACAGGAACAGGAAGATGGTTATGATGCTGTTGAATGGATAGCAGCTCAACCATGGTGCAATGGAAATGTAGGAATGATAGGTACGTCCTATGCTGGGTTTACAGCTGTTCAAGTAGCGATGCATCAACCCCCTCATCTGAAAGCAATCATTCCCCTTTATGCAACTGATGACCGTTACACAGATGACGTGCATTATGATGGGGGTGCTTTGTGCTCTTTATTTGATTTAGCTGGATGGGCAACTATGATGGTTTCTATGAATGCTTTACCACCTGCAGAGAGTATTGGTGAGGATTATGATTCAGTATGGAATGAGCATCTAGAAGGGAACACACCTTATCAATTGAATTGGTTAGAGAATCAAACAGATGGACCATATTGGCGACTTGCATCATTGCGACCCAATTTTGATCTTATAGAATGTCCTGTCTTAATTATTGGAGCTTGGCGCGATTTTTATCGAAACAGCGCTTTACGAATGTATGAGCATTTGACTGTCCCCAAGAAGTTATTAATGGGGCCGTGGGGTCATGTTTTTCCTGATTGGGGATATCCTGGTAAACCAATAAACTTCATGCCACAAATTGTACGCTGGTTTGACCACTGGTTAAAAGACATAGAAACAGGCATTGTGGATGAACCAAGTTTTACTACTTTTATGAGAGAATCAAGTTTCACAAAACCTGATTTCATAGGTGGACTGGGTTACTGGAGGGAGTTAGATAAATGGCCATCAAATGATATGAGTGAAAAAAGATTTTTTCTAAGCTCCAAACAGAAATTAGAAGAAGAAATCAAAGGTGAAGGGAGTGATAATTATACTTATCATGTAGCGGTTGGAATGGGCAATCCTACTTGGCTCATCAACATAGCAAAAGGTGAGGCAGAAGAACAGATCTTTGATGAAAAGAATTCTTTAGTTTACACGTCAGATCCTCTAAAAGAAAGGTTAGATATCATGGGGCATCCTCAATTGGAACTAACTTATGCGTCAACTGCACCAATTGCTAATCTGATTGTAAAATTATTTGACGTTGCTCCTGATGGAAGTTCAGACATAATAACCTGGGGAGTACTTAACTTATCTCATAGAGATTCGCATACAGAACCAAAACCGTTAACTCCGGGAGAAAAAGTGAAACTGAATATTGAACTTGATGCAACTTCTTGGATTTTTCATCCTAAACATAGCATAAAAATATCTCTTGCAGGTTCTGATTTTCCTAATATCTGGCCTTCACCCTATCCTGCGGAAAACACTGTTTGGTGGGGAGAAAAATATGAATCTTGTTTAAATCTACCAATAGTACCTGAAAGTCATCCTGAAGATGCACCACTGTTTGGTGAGATAGAGTTGCCATTGAATCAGTATAAAATAAATTATGCACCAGCTAAATCGAAAATATTTTATGATTTCCAAAGTGGAAAAACAACTTTTCAATTCAGTCAAAATCAAGAAGGAAGTTTACCTGAAGATGGGATATCCTTAGTTTTTGATGAGAATTCGTTGTTTACTGTTTCAGATAAGAATCCAGCTCAAGCATTGTTAAAGAATGAACATGATATACAAATCATCACTAATAAATCAAACAGTCGAGCTGTAACAATTGCCCAACTTGAAAGTGATAAGGATAATTTTCATGTCAAGTATAATCTTGTTGTAACAGTTAACAAAAAAGAAAAGTTCAAACGAAGTTGGACACGTTCTTTTAAGCGAAATTTGGTCTGAAATTCAGAAAAAGAAGAAGGAGTAAGCTAATTTTGCTTCTTCTTTCGTTTAAAACCATAGATGAAGGGGTTAGGGTAGGAAAAGAGATTAGAGGGGAGGGGATGTGCTTTTCTTTATATCATCAAACTGGAGAATGTTTTTAATAAACTGTAGTTGTAGATATCATAGGTTGTGAATATGAGTCAGATAGATGAAACTGGGAAGAAAGGATTGATTGTCATAGGTGCTGGAATAACAGGATTAACTTCAGCTGTTACTTGGGCACGATTCCATGATACAAAGAAAGATCCTGTGTTAATTATAGAAAAGGAACCAAGAATAGGAGGGTTTGTTACTTCCTACGAACGTGAAGGTTATCTTTTTGATACTAGTCAAATTATTCCAAACTGTAATGATATGTTTGAGCTTTTAGGGATAGAAATAGATCTTAAGAAATTCAAAGGATATTATACACGAATTTTCCTTGTTAATCCTGAAACAGAAGAAGTAACTAAAATTGAGTTACCTTCAGGAGTGGAAGTCTTCAAGCAGAAGCTGATGAAGGAATATCCTGATAATGCAAATGAAATAGAAAAATTCCTTGACCATTCTAGAGCAATGTTTCTAGAACTGTTTAAGCTAAAAACAGAACCTAGTTTTATTGAATTATTGAAGACAATCGTCTCTTGTCAAAAAATTGTTAAGCATGGTTCTAAAACTTTCAAAAACTACTTTGATCAATTCGGTATAACCAATCCTGAAGTGGTAGAAATTTTTGATGCATTTGCAGCTTTTAGTGGATTACCAGGAGACAGAGCTGCTGCCCTTATGACACTAGGTGCAATGAATTCAGTACTTGACAACGCTTACAGACCAACAAAAGGCTTTATTGAATTAGCCAAGCAATTTGAAAAAAGATACAAGGAGCTAGGAGGAGAGGTGCTTCTTAAAACAAGAGTTGAGAAAATTCTAGTTGAAAATGGTAAGGTTAAAGGTGTTCAAGTAGAAGGTGGAAAGAAAATTTATTCTGATTATGTCATAACTACTATCGACCCCAAAGTGTCTATGAAAAATTTGGTAGGATTAGAGACAATTAGTGAAGTAGATGAGAAATTTGCTGAAAAAGTTGAAGAGGTAAAAATGTCTCCATCTTCAATAAACATAGCCTTGGGTTTAGATGATAAATTAGACCTCGCAGGATTAGGCATGGATTGTGGTTACAATGTTGTCACAACTGGAGGAGAATCATTCTCTAAATTGTTTGAAGAATACGAAAAAGGAAATATGGCTTTTACAGAAAAGCAGTTTCATATGGGTGTGATATGTCCATCATTAACAACAGGTGGTAAACCTAACATTACCATTCGTGTAGTACCTATAGGACTAGGTGATTGGGTAGAATTACGTGAAAACAATCGTAAGGAATATAATAAGAAAAAGGAAGAAGTATCTAATTTCTTTATTGATCTAGTAGAAAAATATTTGATTCCAGACCTCAAGAAGCATATAATTGTAAAAGACGTATCTACACCAGCAACATATGCACGATATTCAGGTTCACCAACAGGATCAATTTATGGAATGGCACCTTTCTCAGACAATTTTGGTAGAACACGTCTGAAAATGCGAACACCAATTGAGGGATTATTCCAACCACTCTTTTCTCACGGTATTTTTGGTTGTATGTTGGGTGCTTTGCAAGTAAATGACATGATACTTAATCGCGAAATATTAGGAGGAAATGCGCGTTTAAAGCCAAAAGAGTAGAAATGTATGGTGGGGACTGGGTGAGTACCATCCATTAGAACGCGTCTAGATTGGATTTTGAACACCCGACCAATTGGTTTCTTCGTGGTTCTTTGCCTAAGCAAAGTTCTCTGGAGCCAACCACTCTACCGGACTGAGCCAAGTCCCCGACCTATTGCTCGTTGTTTTCTCATCACATATTCTTTTAAGGTTTTCTTTATGCTATTGCAATACAAAGCAAAATCCGCATAAAATTAGTTTATCTTAATTTAGGTTCTTTAATCATTCCCCAGTTTGTTATTTCAGTTTCTGGAATTTTCATTTCATCAATCACTTCAAATCCTAAATGCTCATATAAGCCAACATTCCCTTGAAAATTTGTTTCTAAATAAACAGGATAACCTTCCTTCTCTATATATTCTAGCATTGGTTTAATCAGAGCACTTCCATATCCCTTCCCTTGATATTTGGGCTCAATACCAATACTCGCTAAATACCAGTGAGGTTCTTTCATTATTTCTTTATGTTTCTTCAGTATAATATCAGTTAATTGTTTAATTTCTCTTGTAGATCGTTTTCTTTCATCCTTCTGTTTTGACATCGCCCGACCCATACTAAGTGCCCCACTTCTAATTGATCTCCAGATACCCATGTGTTCTTTTCCTGGAGGTAACCATTTTGCAACTCCTTCTATTTTGTTAGTAGGAGAATAAACCTTTCCACATTTTAGCCCATCTTTAATCAGATATCTCCACAAAAAAGGAGTAAATTTCATTCTTTCTTCAGCATTTGGGTAAATCAAACAGACTAATGGATCCTCCTGAAAGGCTCTCGTTAAGACCATAGTAGCTTTTTCAATATCCTTCCTTTGAACTAGATATAACCCCTTAAACACCATAATTCTTTTTTAGGTGTGTATTCATTTAAGGCTTTCTTGCGTAATTTGAACATTTTATGCAAATTCTACATCAAATAGATACATCAAATAATCAGTTGTTTTTCCTTCTTTTCCTAGTTTCTTCAAAGCTGTCATTAGTTGAGCTCTATGATAGATTGTATGTGATAAGTATTGAAAATAGTAGTCTTCTTGAGTCATATACACTTTTCCTTCCCCCTTAACGAAATTTGGAAATTCTATCTTTTCTTCAGTTATATTTTTGATATGTTCTAACAACCTTTCATCTGTTTCTTTCCACTTATTCAGAAGTTCCTCTTTTGATAGATTGTATAGTTCCTCATACATAACTTCAACATCAACGCTCTTTTTATGAACCTTAGTCTCTAGATTATACTCTATCGCTAATATTGTGTGAGCACAAAGATCCTGTATATTTTCTTTTGCAAACTCTTCTTCTTTCAAACTTACAATAATCTCTCTAATCTTATCATTTGCCCAAATCTGATAGTGAGCTATTTTTTCTAAATTCATAATTCTCACAAAATTTCTATTGGTTTTTTATTATTTAAATAAATAAAAAAGGTTAGCTTTTACTTATTGTGTTCAATAGGCACCCCAATAAGAAGAAAAGCAAAGCTATATTAATAATTTCTTACCTATTCTACTTGGTTGATTAAGATGGTTAAAGCAATTGTACTCTATAATTCTCGTAGTGGTAACACTAAAAAAGTAGCATCGAAGATTGCAGAAGGGCTTGAGGTTGAATTTAGGGGCAAACGCAATATTCCAGATCTAATAGATTATGATCTGATAGTTGTAGGTTCATGGGTTATAATGGGGCATATCAGTTTCGGTGGGGCTAGATACTTGAAAAAGCTTTGTCGAAAAAACATTGCAGGTAAGAAAGTTGCTCTTTTCTTTACCAGTGGAGCTCCTGAGGATATTCATCCCATGACTGAAAATAAAGTCCCCAAAAAAATAAAAGAAGTTATGTTTGAATCAATGGAGAAAATATTGACCAAAAAACAACAAGTAACTATCCTACCTGAGCGTTTCTATTGCAAGGGAGCTATTAGAATACTTGGTAAAGAGAAAGAAAATATTGGTCACCCAACTGAAGAAGAACTCATGCAAGCTAAAGCATTTGGCGAGAAGTTGAAAAAACAATTAGAAAATGAATAAAGAGCAAGAAAAGAAGTTGAAATTGTTTATATTTTCAACTGACTATTTTTTCTAATTCGTCTATAAATCTTTCATATTGCTTCATGCCCAGCTTCCAGAAATCAGTTTTTGTTATATCTAATCCCATTGATTCTCCAAATTCTTTTGGTGATTTACTGCTCCCTGCTTTCAAAATTGCTTTCAATTTTGGGATGAAACTTTCTCCTTCTTCTAAATACAGCTGGTACAAAGCGTAAACAAACATCTGTGCGAAAACGTAAGGATAGTTGTAGAACCTAAAGTTGGAGCGGTAGTAGTGTGGTTTCATGGTCCATTCAAAATCCATTTCCTCGAACCATTCCACTGCATCTCCATAAATTCGATCTCTAGCAGTTGTCCAAAGTTTTGATATTGTTTTACCATCTAGCAGTTGTCCTTTTTCTATCGTATCGTACATGCTTTGTTCAAACCATACTCTTGCACTTACTTGAAAAGTCGCCATTCCTGCACCATCTAAAACTCTCCCCAAAATAGCTTTCTTCTCTTCTTTGGTTTCTGCCCTAGATAGCAGAAGATCTGTTAGAAGTAGTTCACCAAAGATTGAAGCAACTTCTGCAATAACCATGGGGTATTGCGTATTCCCAAGGGATTGTTCACGGGTTACCAAATATCCATGAACTGCATGCCCCATTTCATGACTTAGAGTGTAAACATTAGATAATGCACCTGAAAAAGTTTGAAGAATATAGGATGTTTTTCCATTATACCATGTTGAACAAAAAGCTCCATTGCGTTTACCAAATCTGGGACTTGCATCAATATGATTTCTTTCAAACATATCTTTTGCAACTGAAAGGAAATCCTCATCAAACTTGCCATATGCTTCAAGAATTAATTCCTGAGCATCTTCCCAAGTATATTTCATATCTGTGACATCTGGGAAGGGTGCAACTATATCCTCACAACCAAGTTTGGGGAGACCTATCAATTTAGCCTTCAATTTAAGATAACGTCTATACAGTTTAGAATATTCGTCTACTACCTTCATTAGATTGTCAATAGTTTGTTGATCTACATCATTAGCTATAAGGCTTTGATGCATCGGAGAGTCATAGTTTCTTCGTTTTGAAATTTTGACCCAATCGCTGCATATATGATGCATGGCTGATGAAAATAATTCCTGATCTTCACCCAATAGACCATAAATTGCCTTATTTACTGAAATTCTTGTTGCTTTATCTGGATGTGAGAGCAAACTATTAGCTTCTCCATAAGCAAGTTGCTTCACTTCCCCTTCAACTTCTACATCAAACATTCTTGTGTTTAGCCATTTTGATTGAAGATCTTGCCAACCAACTACTCCATGCTGATCCTTGTCAATTATTATTTGTTCTTCAATTTCTGATAGTTTATGGGGAAACGAGCGGATAATATTTTCAAGATAATGTCTGTAATTCTCAAATCTTGAATCCTTTACAATTGATTGGTTCTCATAAACATACTTTCCTACATCAATTTCTAAGAAAGCCAACTTCTTTCTTATTCTAGCAGAAAATTCTTGAGCTCTGTTATTCAGTTTTCTAAATTCAGATACAGTCATATTCCCTGAAAAGGATAATCTAGCATATTGACTTATTTCAAAAAGATCAGCATAAAACTTTTCTTGATCTTGTATTAGTTCAAGTAAATTCTCAAACCTAAAATCAGGAAAGATTATTTTTCCTTTATAGTTTGTAACAAATTCTTCAGATCTTTTTTCCACATCTGTTATTGCTTCATTTATTTGGGGATCATCAGGTCCCTTAAAAATCTCTGATAAGTCCCAAGAGATGTCTTTCTCGGACATTATTATCAAGCTTAGAAAAAAAATACTAATGTATAAAACTTGTCTAATATACAGAAAACGTTCTTACATTACTTAAGGTAATAATTTTTATCTTCGTAGATGAAACCAAGAATATTTTCTCCAACCTGTTTATTTGGTGGTAGGCGTTCTAAGTTGTCATCAAAGTTTTCGTAGTTATCTAGAGCCATTATAACAGCACCCTTACCATCAGATGAGACAAACAAATATTCTCTTTGAACAACAGATTCAGTTAATTGCTTTCCTCTATTTTCTATTCTTTTCCTATCGAATTTTCTCTGTTCATGATTGTCTAGTGATTCTATTTTCATTTGTGCATCTGTAACTTGCTTAACTACCCACATTTTATTCTCAAACTCAAGTATATCTTCTAGAGAATATTCTGGCAGTCTAACCAAGTAAGTATTTGTGTAAACATCTACACCATCTCTAGTCTTTGTTTTGAGCTCATAAGCAACACTCAGTTTACCAGCTGTGGCATTTTTTATTTCACGGGCTAAAGTTTCAGCAAGATATTTCGTACTTACTTTGCATGTTAACCCATCATTGTCAGTTTCTAAATCCATGATATAGGACATCTTAGCATCTATGTAACGTTCCATCATTCGATTCACGATGTTTTCAATATTCTCTTGCTCTATATCAGTCAGTTTACGCTTTTCTCCTCGAACTTGTAAAATTGCTTCAAAGTACCCTGCTTTGTGTTTTGCGCATAAATCACAGCTAGTTCTGATCAGCTTAATTCGTGTTTGAAAACTTTGTTCGAACTCGCTGAATTCCTCATAAGGTTTAGCCCTAATTGTTGTTCTTAATTCAAACGTCTTAACACCATAATTCATAATTTTAGTTTCTTCGATATCATCTTCGAATTCGTAACTGTAGACTACATCAGCAGAGATGTTCTCCAGAATCTTTCTTTCAACCATATCTCTTATAATTGCTTCTAAACCCTCTTCCTTCCAAGTATCTACCACTGGTCCCTGAATTCTTATGGATCGACAGAGAGGACATATTTCAACACTGATTTTCTTCTGTACTTCAATTTCTAAGGGGTTCTCTTTTTTGAAACATTTTTCGCAAAGATTCTCTAGAAATGGACCTTCTTTAGCCCCACAAACTGCACAGAAACGACCACTTTGCGAAATTCTACTCACCTTTCTATATTTTTCTTCCCTCTATGCAAAATAAGAGTTTTTTTACTCATGTTATCAGGATAGCGTGCCCTATTTTCTCTTTTGCTTTTTCTGGATGTTTTAACCAAAGAACCGCATCTTCATGAATCATTCTGTTCTCGACAAGTAATTTAATGATTTTGACTCCAATTACATTGGCAGAGGTACAACGTTTGATGCTATCTAAGAATTCTTTCTCTGTTACTAGCTCTTTTCCGTAAAAATTAGAGCTGACTTTTAGCTTAACTCCGTGACTGTCTAACTCCATTTCCATAACTTCTCTATCACAAGCAGCGATTAATCTTTCGTTGTTCTGCTCAATTACTTTCATGAAGAAGATTGTCATCGTGTTAACCAGCTTGAGGATACTTATTTTCTAAGGGGCTTAACTGCAGTTGATGCTCCGCAAGCATCACATCTTTTCCTTAAAATGCGTGATTCTGTGATTAGTTTTGTATCTGGTTTTTCACATTCTCCACAGATAACATATTCCTTTACATATCTTTCTAGTAAAGTTTGCAGTGTTACTTTGGCATGCTTCCCAGCAAATACAGCTCTGGTTCCTTCCATTGTAACAGAAGTTGCGAGCTCTCCTGCCATGTATTTTAGAAAGTGGTTAGCCTCTCTATCAATTCCAGTAAGTACATCTCTAATGTTAACAATGAAAGTTTTGTTTCCTTCAACAACAGAAGCTATTTTAGGAATCTCAAATCGTGATTGTTCAAACACTTTTTCAGGTAATTGTCCACGTGCTCGTTCTAATAATTCTTTATAGCTCATCTTTGTACCTCACCATCATCTTTATACTATCCTTTTTGTTTGTTTCGTTCTGGAAGTCTTTCAAATCCAAGAAATTCTTAATTGAACAAAAACTATTTTAAGCTATTACTCTTTCTCTGGTTTGAGGTAAAGATTTGAGTTATAGAAAACCGACTAAACCTAAAAAGAAACAAAAGGGTAGAGGCGCACGGGATTGGGTTACTGAAGATTCTGATGCCATTAGAGCACAACTTCCTAAAGAGGGGGAAATATTCGGGATAGTTCTTCAAATACTAGGAGCTAGTATCCTTCTAGTTAAATGCTTAGATGGTTTTACAAGACAAATTCGCATACCTGGCAAATACAGAAAAAGAATGTGGTGCAGAGTTGGTGATATAGTCATAATTTTTCCATTTTATGGGATGAATCCTGATGAAAAGGGTGAATTGGTTCACCGTTTCAGAAAAAATGAGGTTCGGTGGTTGATTAATAACAAGCACATTCCTGAAGACTTTGTTATATAACAAAAAATAAATCAAAAGACAAATTTTTTGTTTTTCATGTTTTTTAGTTGATTTTCAAGCTTAACAATAATTTTATTTAGCTTCTATGAAATTCATTAGTGAAAGCAACATTATCTTTCATCGCCTCCTAGGGAATATTTCTCTGTGTCGATAAAAACTCGCTCTCAAATTAAGAAGAAGTGATAAGTATGTCAAATAAAGATATGGAAAAATTTGACGAAAGAATTGACAAAGAACGTATCCGAGAAAAAGATAGGGATACGCTTAAAGTAATTGAGAGCGTTTTTGATTTTCAAACTAGTATGTTAATTGTTAAATTAATGAATAATGGTGTTATTAAAGACATAGGATTCTGTGTTTCAACGGGGAAGGAAGCTAATGTTTATCATGGATATGGGTATAAGAACGAAGAATTAGCTATCAAAATCTATCGTACAACAACAGCTGAATTTAAGAAAAATTGGATGTATGTAGAGGGAGATCCACGTTTTAAGGGTTATAAAAAGGGAACATATTCCTTTATTTACACTTGGGCTAGAAAAGAGTTAAAAAATCTGAAAAGAATGGAGAAAGTTAACATTCGTGTTCCATCTCCCATTATAGTTACAAAGAATGTATTAGTAATGGAATTTATTGGAAAGAATCAAGAAGCTGCTCCTCTATTAAAAGATGTAAAATTAAAGAAAGCAAATAAAACCTACTCTGAAGTAATAGATATGATGTTCAGAATGTATCAAGAAGGGAAATTAATACATGCTGATTTAAGTGAGTATAATATTCTTTTCTATAAGAAAAATCCCGTTTTTATTGATGTTTCACAAGCAGTTCTTCTGGATCATCCTTATGCGCCTGCTTTCTTGTACAGAGATATTTCAAATATTAACCGATATTTTGCTTCTCAAGGGGTGAAAACTGACACAAATGACGAGATTTATGAACAGATAACTGGGACTCTTCCAAGTCCCAAGGTAAAATCAATTGAATTCTAGAGGAAAAAATTATGGCAAGTGAATTTCTAGTAAGAATCCCGGTGGAAAGAATTGCTGTACTAATTGGACCAAAAGGGAGCACAAAGAAAAAGATAGAAGGTCTTACAGAGACAAAATTGATGATAGACAGTAACAGCGGAGATGTAATCATTATAGTAGAGGAGGAAGAATTAGAGGATCCTATAAGTTTGTGGAAAGCTAGAGACATGGTAAAAGCTATTGGACGAGGTTTTAGTCCTCAGAAAGCTTACCAGATTAACAATTCCTCTTATGGTTTTGATTTATTACATTTAAGAGATTTTGTAGGACCTTCAACTAATGCTCTAAGAGAAGTAAGATCAAGACTTATTGGACAAAAAGGAAAAACTAGAAACATAATCGAGCAAACATCGGGTTCATATATTTCTGTTTATGGAAATACAGTTGGAATAATTTCTGAGCAGAGAGTATTGCAAGTTGTCAGAGAAGGTATTATTAAACTCATTAATGGTTCAAAACATAGTACTGTTTACAAGTTCCTTGAAGAGAGAATAAGAGATCTAAAAGGCGACAAAGATAAACTGTGGGTAGGACTTGAAAATGAAGAGGATATGGTAGATATTACTGATTTGGATGAACTTGAACGCTTAATCTTTGATGATGAAGAACAAGAAGAGAATTAATTGAAATTAGAAAGGGGCAGATTATAATGAAAGAAATTCGTTTTGATCTTCATGTTCATAGTTGCTACTCAAATGATTGTAAGAGCAAACCAGAGGACATTATCAGAGAAGCAAAAAATAGAGGACTAGCAGGACTTGCAATAACTGACCATAATTCTATCAAATTTCACCAGAATGGACATAATGATGATCAATTAATAATCGTTCCTGGTGTAGAAATATCCACTAAAAGTGGACATATAATAGGATTGGGAATTAAAGAAACAATTCAAAAGTACTTGACTGTTGAGGAAACTATAGAGAAAATAAATGACCTAAATGGTCTCCCTATTGCTTCTCATCCATTTGATTTTACTAGAAGGGGTATAGGAAAGAAAATTTATGGCTTGAAAGAGATTGCTGTTGAAACCATGAATGGGGCATCTCCTTTTAATAGTTTTAATGTAAAAGCACAGAAATGGGCAGAAAAGGCTAAATTACCTGTTACTGGTGGTAGTGATTCTCATAGAGTAAAAGATATTGGAATGGCATATACCATTCTAGAGCAAGAAATTACAACGCTTGATGAGTTAATTGAACTTATAAGAAAGAGGAAAACAAAATCAGCTGGGACTCATTTATCTTTGTATGAGAAATTCATCAGAGCTTTTCAAATACATTTATGATTAATTAAGAAGAAGAAAGAAGGATATTGAGTGGATTAAAAGGCATTGGTTTTATTCCACATTTCTTCCTTTAACAAATCACGAATTGCTACCCTGATACATTCACTTCTATTAGGATATCTCTTAAGTCTGACAAGCTCATCTAAATCATGAAGGAACTCATCGGGCAGATGTACTGTTACCAGTTTCATTCTTTTTACACCTCTAGTTTTCCTCCTCAATTTCTATTTAAAGGAGATGTAATATTAGGGGAATATACTTCTCTATTTTCGCATAGTCTTCTCGTATATTTGTTTCTGAAAAAATAGAGGAAAAAAAGGTCCTAAAAGCACTTTTACACAGTTTTGTGAGCTATTTAGAGATATTACCTAATGTTGTCTTTATGATAGATAGATTATGTTATACTTGTACCTGGTGGTACCTCTCTATCTACATTTAACAAAATTGGTTCTCCATCAATATCAGCAGCTAAAAGCATGCCATTGGACTTTTCACCCATGAGAGTAGCTGGTTGTAGATTAACTACTACAATAATCTGTCTCCCAACAAGATCTTCTGGTTCATAGAATTTCTTAATACCTGCTAATATCTGTCTTTTTTCTGAGCCTAAATCAATTTGAAGTTTGATTAGATTCTTGCTTTTTTCAACTTGTTCTGCTTCTAAGATTGTAGCAACCTTTAGTTGTACATTCTTGAATTCATCGAAACTTATTTTTCCCATTTTATCATCACCTAATTGAGTTTCAGTTGGATTTGGTTTTCTAAAATTAACTAATCTTTTTTTCACATCCACTGCTTTTACCTTAGCAAACACAGGAGGAATCTTTTGGGTTTTCTTTCCAGTGTTTATATCATCTATAGTAAGACAGTCTATACCTTTATCTGTGATATTTTCATTAAAGCCAATTGCTGAATAAATAATCTCAGCGGTACCTGGTGTTATTGGCCAAAGCAGTACGGAAAGTATCTCCACTATCTTGACTGAGATATTCAATACAGTTCCAGCTTTTTCCTTATTAGATTTTATCAAATGCCAAGGTTCGGTTGAGGAGAAATATTGATTGCCTAATTTAGCTATGTTTCTTGCAATATTTGCTGCATCTTTTAGTTTGAAATTATCCATTGTGTCAATATAGTCTGTAATGTTGTTTTCTACCTGTTCTAAGAGTTTTTTCTCAGTTTTATCTATGTTTACTCTTGGAGGTACCTTTGCGTCAAAATGTTGAGCAATAAAAGTTAAGGTTCTGTGCACAAAATTCCCTATTACATCGTTCAAATCAACATTTATTGAACCAACGAATTCATCCCAATCAAAATAGAAGTCTTTAAGTTCAGGTCGATTAGCTATCAGATAATACCTCCAATAATCAGCTGAAAGGATATCTATAGCTTCATCTCCCCAAATACCTATTCCTTTTGATTTTGAAAAAGGTCCTTCTTTAAACATGAGAAAGTTTGTAGTTGCTATAGCATGTGGTAATGGATAAGAATCCTTAGTAGCTAACAACATAGCAGGAAAAAGTAACGCATGGAAGATGATATTATCCTTACCAATACAAAATACTGTTTTAGTGTTCTTATCAAACCATAATTCTTCAAATCTTTTGGGATTACCCTCTTCTTCAGAGAGAAGTTTTACTGTACTGATATATCCTAGAACATTCTCAAACCAAACATAAAGAACCTTTTTAGCAAATTCTTCACCGAAAATTGGCCCAATTGATATTCCCCAAGACATATCTCTTGATATGGGTCGTTCCTTCAGACCTTCATCAATCATACTAAGAACTTTTTGTTTAGCAAACGGAGGTATATTTGGGTTTTTCTCCGCAAACTCTTTCAGTTCAGAGGAAAATTTTGGTAAATCAAAATACCAATGTTTGGTTTTCTTGAGAACTGGTGTAGAACCACAAGTTGAACAATATGGATCTATCAAATCTATTGGTTTTAGTACAATCTCACATTCATGATTTGTACATTGATCCCCTCTTGCTCCTTTGACACCACATTTTGGACATGTTCCCTCAACAAATCGATCAGGCAAGAATCTATAACATTTTTCACAGAAGTATTGTTCAGATTCTTTTAGATTGAAAAAACCATTTTCATGAATTTTTTTATGGAATCCTTGCACAAATGAAATATGGGTTTCATTGCTAGTAATTGTATATCTGTCAAAATTAATATTCCATTTTTCAAGTAAATCCAATATTGCATTATGGTACTTTAAAGCAAGATCGCCTGGACTTAATCCTTCGCTTTCTGCGGCGATAGCAATTGGAGTCCCATGAGCATCAGATCCGCTAACATAAACAACATCATGCTTTTTCAATTTGTGATATCGAGTAATAACATCTCCACTAAGTAATTGAAGCATTGTCCCTAAATGTGGTATTGTATTAACATAGGGCCATGCTGCTGTGACAACCCATTTTTCCTTAGACATTGTTAATCACTCCTTTCGATTTGATTTTTTTACTTAAATTCATATTTGTCAGAACTTGGAATCCAAACAAGTTGCGGAAGCTGTTTGAAGATTTAGCAAATACTGTTAACTTTAATCTTAATAATTGAAGAAACAGTTGAATTTTTATGGTTTGTGGAATAAACTCTACTCTAAATGAACTATTGCTAATAAAACGAAGTCCTTTCGTAGGAGAGCATTTCTTCATCCCTCTGTACGACCACTTAACCACCAATTCAGTACCTTGATACTCCTTTAAAAACTTACTGAATTGTAAAACCAAGCATTCTAATCATGAAACCAGTTTATAATACAAATCCTCAATTTGATTTGTAACATTCTTAAAAGCAAAGTCTTTTCTGATTTTGCTCCTTGCTTTTCTTGCAGTATCAACTAGCTCATTATAGTTTTTTGCAGCATTTAGGATTATTTCCTCTAACTGGTTTTCATTCCCAGCTTCAAACAGTATGCCATCTCCACCAGAATTTAAAAGTCTAGGAATATCACCAATATTGGAAGCAACAACAGGAATACCCATAGCCATTGCTTCGATTATAGTAGTGGGAGAACCTTCCCAGAAACTAGGTTGAACTAAAATATGTGTCTTTTCTAAAATTTTGGGGATTTCATTGTAATCTACAGCTCCAAATAGTTTTACTCGTTTTTCTTCTTCAAATTTATCTTTTAGAGCAGAGTAAAGTGACCCATTCCCCACAAACCAAAAAGAAATATTTTTTGTCTGTTTAAGTACCCTATTTATGACCTTTGAATAATAGAGGATGCCTTTCCATGGTTCCAAATCTCCAACATATGAAATCACAATTTTCTTCTGCAAAACAGGTGAAATCTCAGGAAAATCTTCTGGATTAATTGCATTGTTTACAATAATAATTCTGTTAAGATTAGAATGAATTGTTTTTTCCAACAGCTTTGAATCTTGTAAACTAACGGATGCAATTATATCTGCTTGAGATAGAACAAACTTTCCTAAAGTATAATCATAAAATAGTTTTGCGAATTCCTTTAAGAATCCTGTTTTGTAGGGGGGTCTTCCTACTCCACCATGAATATGTAGGAGTAGAGGGGTTCTCTTAAGTAATTTAGTTAAAGCAGCTTGAATAGTTGTGAAGTATATATAGGAATGAACATGAAACACATCAATATCCTTTAGCTGGAGCATTTTATGAAACATAAAACATGCAGGGTTAATACCAAAAACATTCCATGGACTATAGAAGCGGTGAACAGTCATGTTCTTGTAATAACTCTGGTAGGGGACTTTAGTGCTATTTTTAGTTGTAAAAACATCAATATGATGACCTCTATTTGCAAGTTCAGTTGAAAGATTACTCACGTATCTTTCAGTACCCCCATAACTTCTTGAACCGAAGAAAGGAGTAACTTGAACAATTTTTAGAGGATCCATTTAATTCACCTACAAATGATATATGAGATAATTGTGGTTGTTACTTATAACAACATGTAATGTTGGTCTATTAGGCCATGGAAAGCCTTGTCGTAAAACATTCAAGAGATAAGTCAAGTCTTGTGTTGACAAACACAAAGGAAGCCCCAACCACAAATCCATAACCGTGCCTAATACTATGTATCTATAGTGTGATGCTGCTATTAGATATCCGTTCTCTTGAATCGTCTTGCTCGAATTTAAAAACACTTGAGTATTGCGATTGTAAATATTGAAACCATCTATGAATTTTGAAACTGAAAATGGAATACTTATTGTTAATTGTGTGATTATTGTAAGATTAACAGCAGAATCTATACTATAAGCAATTGTCATGTTCTGATAAGAATTTGTCAGATTATACCCTGGTAGATATTGGTCTCCCATGTATGCAAAGCTAAAATAAGAATTTAGTATGAGGACAGAAACAAAAAGTGTTTTCCATTTAGCTTTAAGTTTTGGAAGAATATCTGATATTGCAATATAAGCTAATAAACTAACAAAGAGAATTGTGAAAATAAAAGTTCTTGGAGCCACCCAAGAAAGCTCATGCTCCGATTTAAACATGAGAGAGAGAACTACCGTTAAACCATAAAAAAAGAAGCCAAGTGAAAATAACGCTATTCGCGCAGTATTGTTGAATATTAGAGCAATCCCACTCAAAACCACAATAATTCCGAGTTCCAATGTAACAAACCATGAATTAAGAGCAGCAGTATATACAAACAATCCAGACACCTCAAGAATTACTATTGCACACACTGAGGAAATTAGGAGTATTTTGGTTGGTTTTCTAGTAGTGAAGAAATTAGATATTTTTTCACCATATCTCATTCTTATAAAAAATCCAAGCAAAGTTATTGCTAGCCAAACAATTAGAAATAAATATTCATTTTTGATGAAGATATCATACATTTTTTTATAAGCAGGACTTGTCAACTCTAAGTATTGATTTACAATAGAAAATTCTCTCGAAGTTTGTATGATTCGAATTATTAAAACTGCAGGAATCGCATAAACTAAAGAAAGTATAGCTCTATAGTTTTTAGCTAAAAATATACTGCTAAAAAATATGACAGGTAATAGGAAAATTGCGGAAAGATGATGAACTTCTAGTGTAACAACTGCAAGAAAACCAGCTAAGATCTGTGCTCTGAATCTTTCAGGTTTGCATAAATACAAGTATAAACACAAGCTGAATAAGCTTAGTCCTAATGAATTGGGACGTCCCAAGAGCATCTGAATGCCGATAATTGCAGGATAGAGTAAAATCAGTGCTAGATATTTTAAGTTTACATCATTGGATATGTATCCCTTTTTCTTTTTATCCACGTGGCGAATAAAAGCAACTATAGTTAAATCAAAAATAAGTATTGGAATTATTGTGCTTACAAATTCATAAATTATATTAGCTTCTAACCCTGTCATTGATGAAATGGCTGAAGCAAAAACATGAAAGCCAATGAAATCAGCATAGGATGGGGCTATGGGGAGTTCTAAAATATGACCATTGCTAATTATGGAATCAACATATTGTAAATGAAGGTATGAATCGAATCCATACATCCCTAGATTAAAGTACAGAATAAGGAAAAACAGAAATAGTTTCCCAATGATTATTGTAGGAACGAAATAGGATTTACGAGACACGTTTACACCTAACTGCATTGTTCTAAATAAAGTTTTATTGCTGCATCTAGTTCTATAATCCCACGTTCAGTTTAAAATCATTATGTCTTTCTTTCTCCTTTTTTATGAAAGATATGGAGATTGCATTTCGGACAACCAACCTCTTTTAGCTGCTCGATGGTTACAAAATTGTTACCTTGACCAACTTCAATCTCTGTTTTACAGTTCTTACACTGATAAACTCTTATTGTTGGATTTCTTTCACCAGTATAAAGAATCCCTTCATAATCTGTGCTTATAAGAGGTTCAGCATCAGATAAGATTTGCAAACGATAAAAAGTTGAAACCCCACCCAGTTTTTGTGCGCCTACATATTCATTAAATCTTGGTAGAATATGAGTAAATAAACAACCCATTTTCGACAAGTTCTTCTGAATTTGAAGTTGATCTTGTGGTGGTTTACTTCCAAATGAAAGATAGCCAACTCCACCTCGAGCATCATTTATGAGCTGTATGCCTCGAGAGATAAACAGATTGAGGCCATTAATTGTATAAGGTGGGTCAGTTACAAAGCAGCTAAACTGGCTATTGTATTCATCAGGAATATTCTTTCTTAAGTCATGTTCCACAAACTCAATATTTAGTTTAAGCTCTTTATTCGCGCAATCTATTATATCTCGAATTCTTGTATCTATGTCGAAAACAACAACTCTAGATTTAGAATTAGAAAACAGTGCTAAAGGAATACTGGTTAAGTCACTGTCACCTACAAGTGCATAACTCTCATGGAAAAGATCATAGTTGTTACCCATTGCAAGAACTCGAACTAGACTTGTTTCTGTTGTAGCAAACGATTGGTCTATTACAGTATTTGGAGGACCACGCATATCTGTAAATTTTCTAATCTGTATCAAAGAATCTTTGTAATTTTCAAGGGGGAGCTTTAACCCACTACCATTACACTCATTACATGAGAAAGATTTATTGAATTTTCCTAGCCTTGATAATGCTTCAGAACCTAGTTCAGTGATTTCAGTACCGTCACTTTCTCTTGAACACCAACCAATTTTTGCAAGTTCATTTCTAATGGCTACACATATTGGGATAGGAAAACCAGCTTCTTTTGACAAATTTATCATAGAGGAGTTAGGATATCTATCAATAACAGCCAAAAATTTAATTATACCATATATTCCTTCTTGCAATCTAACATTGTTTTCAAGTTGGGAAAGAGTGGTGAAGATAGAATCTCTATCCATAAATCAAAATCTTTAGGATATTCAAAAATATGCTGGCTAATGACATATTTGAGATTTAAACACAATATTCCCAAGCGATAATATTAATTAAAGAGAATATTATAGTAAGCGCAAGAGCAATATGTTAGACATAATAGAGAACTACCCCTATCTTTGCTATGAAAACAACAAATTACAGATTCAACAGAAGGACATAGAATCATTAGTAGAAAATAAGACAGTACCTTTCTTCTTATTTCTCCTGCAAAGATTTCAAGAAAATGTGTTGGAAATAAAGAACAAATTAGGAAAGCATATTCCAGATTTATTCATTTCATATGCCGCAAAAGCTAACTATCTAGGCAGAATATTACAAGAATCACACAAACTTGATCTAGGAATTGAAGCTATGTCACTTTTTGAATTGAAATTGGCAGAAAAAGCAGGAGTACCCTTTAACAAAATTGTTCTTAATGGTCCAGCAAAAACTTTAGATGAATTGAATTATGCTATTGCAAATAAAATAAATTATCTCAATGTTGAATCTCTTAACGAAATACAACAAGTAGAAAAAATAGCAGAAAAACTAGAATTAGTTCAAAAAATCACGGTCAGAATACATCCAAAATTGAAAGAAACTACCGAAAGAAAGCTGTTAATAAAGAAAAATAGCAAATTAGGAATCGACTATTCTCGAGGAGTAAAACTGTTTGAATATGCTAAGAAAAGCCCTCATTTGGATCCAGTTGGGGTTCATACTCATGTTGGAACAAATCTAACGTCACATGAGTTTTATGATGAGTTACTTGGGTTTCTTAATGGGTATGTAACTGATTTGGAGGATAAACAGGCTATTTCACTCTCCGAAATAAATTTGGGGGGAGGATTAGCAAGCAAATCTACCCTGGAGAAAGAGGGGTTTCAATTAGAAAAACTAGGCGAACAAGTTTCTACAAAAATGGACAATATTGAAAACAAAAAAATAATCTTTGAACCAGGAAGATACCTAATAGAGGATAGTTTTGTAGCAATTACTAAGGT
>JAGLXK010000218.1 GCA_023132955.1 Candidatus Heimdallarchaeota archaeon | reverse complement strand
ACATCTATTAACTCACTTGGAATCAAAGCTATTGCTTCTTCACCCTTTTTTAAATCAGTAACTATGTTAATTCTTGATCCATCAGATAGAACAAGAAATTTTTCTCCTTTGGAAACAGCAATCTTTCCCTCAATAGTAGAACTTTCTCCAAGGAATTCAGCAACATAGAGAGAGTTAGGATGATTGTAAACCTCTTCAGGAGTACCGATTTGAACTATCTTTCCATTCTTGAAAACAGCTATTTTATCCGCGACTCGCATAGCTTCCTGCGTATCATGAGTGGCATGAATACAAGTAATTCCAAGATCCTTAACTAATTTGCGTAATTCAACTTGAAGTATTTCTCTAATTTTCGCATCCAAAGCTCTGAGTGGGTCATCCATGACTAGAATATGAGCATCTGAAACAATAGCTCTAGCTAGTGCGACGCGTTGTTTTTGTCCTCCACTTATCTCATCTGGAAAATTCAATTCTTTACCAGATATATTCAGAAGAGCTAATAATTCCCTAGAAACTTTTCTTGACACAATCAAATCAAGATCTTTGACAATAGGTCCAAATAAAACATTAGACTCAACTGTCATTCGAGGAAATAAATTATATTCCTCAAACACAAAACCAACATTTCTATCTTCAGCTGGAATGTGGGAAACATCCTCATCATCAAAAAGGATAGAACCTCTTGAGGGGGTAAACAAACCAGCTAGAAGATACATTGTAGTCGTTTTTCCAGAACCAGTTGGACCAAGAACAGCTAAATATTCTCCATCATCTATTGAAAGATTAATATCTTCAACTCCTCTTCTCTCTCCATAATATTTGGTTGCTTCTTTCAATTCTACTTTAACCATTCTTATCACATCTCCAGTGCAGAAGCTATGCCTCCTTTAGGATAATCAAAACATCTTGTTATTGAAGGTTCGATGTTAACTCTAACTTTTTCATTTTCTTTGAAATGAATAGGGTGTTTTGCATGTACTTTTGCTTCTATAATTTGTTGATTTTCTAATTTGATTCTTACTCGCCTTAATAAGCCAAGAAACTGATCTTCTATGACTATACCAGGCAGTGAATTAGATAGATCCTTAGTTGAAATTTGTTCCACTTGGAAAAATTCTCTTCTTACAGCTACTGCTACTCTCTTCCCTTTTTCTATTCCCATATTATTGACTTTGATAATAGATTGACCAATCCTCACTTCAGCTTCTTTTTGGGTATCATCAATAACTACTCCCTCAAGGAAATCTGATTCACCTACAAAAAATGAAGCAAATAGATGACTTGGGTTGTAGATCAAGTCAGTAGGTGTTCCTAATTGAATAAGTCTTCCTTTATTCATTACAGCTACTCTGTCACTAATTGTGAGAGCTTCTGCTTGATCGTGAGTTACATGAATGGCAGTTAGTTTTTCCTTTTTGACTAAATCTCGTAGGAATAGTTGGAATTCCTCTCTTATCTTTTGGTCTAGTGCACCTAAGGGTTCATCTAACAGAAGAACTTTTGCTTCAGAGGCTAGAACTCTTGCTAGGGCTGTTTTTTGCCAATCTGGAGCTGAAAGAGAATCAGGATATAGTTCTGCTTTATCACCAATTTGAACAGATTTGAGAGCTGTCTCAACTAAATGTTCTATTTCCTTTTTACTTCTCCCCCGTACTGTTGGTCCATATGCAATGTTTTCTCTAACAGTCATATGTGGGAATATTGCAAAATGTTGGAAAACAAAACCAATGTTTCTATCCTGAATTCGAACATTTTCCATTGGTTTATCATTAAAGAAAATTTGACCTTCTGTAGGTAAGATTGTTCCCGCAAGTAATCGTAGAGTTGTTGTTTTTCCACACCCAGAGGGTCCTATCAGTGAGACATATTCTCCATCTTCTATGATGAAACTTAGATCTTTAACAGCTTCTACACTTCTTCCAAATATCTTCGTTACATCTTTGAATCTAATCTCACTCATTCTTAGTCCTCCTTGTAATTCTTCTTAGTAAGATTAACATTGCAAATGAAATGATTATCAATATTGTAGCTGCAAATGCTGCAGCTGGAAAAGTTGATGCCTCAAAGAAATCAACTATTAGAACAGGTATTGTTCGCTCTATTCCCATTGTAATTATTGTTGCTCCAGTTTCACTCATTGACCTTGTGAAAGTCATTATTGCTGCTGCTATCAGTCCACTCTTGAGGAAGGGTAATGTCACCTTCCGGAAAGCCGTGAATTTTGATGCTCCAAAAGCCGTAGCTGCTTCATCATACATCGTAGGAATGGCATCAAAAGAACCAATCAATGGTCTTACACAATATGAATACGTGAACGAAACATGAGCTATTATTATCATGAAAAATCCAGGAGAAAGTATATGCATACCATTTGACCCCCATAAGAAGAAAATACTGAATCCTAGAGCTGAACTTGGGATTACTAAGGGTATGTCAATCAATAAATCTAGAAAGCCCTTCATTTTTTTATTCTTCATTTTAGATACCAAGAGAGCCATAGGAGTAGCAATAACTAGATTGATTAAAGTAACAATAAGAGCTATCTCCAGAGACGTGCCTAAGGCACGCAGAATTTCACTAATCTTCTGATCAGGAGCTTGAAATACTTGATAAATCATCCCTGCCGTCGGGTCTCCAGAAAATGGAGATTTACCCCACCATTGGAACAAATAGATAATCACAAACAAAGCTGGAATAAATACAAAGATGAAGAACAGAAATAGTGACATTCCGTTTCTTGTTCTTGTAACTTTTTTGGAGCTAAGTTTTCTTTCAAATTTAGGAAACACTTTACTCCATGGTAGACCAACTTTTCTAGCAAAAAGTCGTACCAGTGTTAGTAGAGTTAAACTGATTAAAATAAGAATTAGCGCAAGAAATGCGGTAGTTGGAATCTTTAATCCTTTCATCCAGCTCACAATAACAACAGGAGCTGTCTGATAAACACCACTCACTATCAATGTTGCTCCTGTTTCTCCCAATGATCGAGTAAAAGCAAGAACAGTTCCTGCCAATAATCCTTCTTTAACCATTGGTAGCGAAATCATTCTTGCAATTGTGAAAGGAGAAGCTCCTAGAGTTTTCCCAGCTTTCTCTAAATTAAGATCTAAATCAGTGATAATTCCTTTGATTGACCTTGTAACATATGGAAAAGTAAAAGCAACGTGAGCCAACATAATTAGCAGAGTGCCTTGTGAAACAAACCCCACTTGTGAGTTAAATAATCGTGATAAACCGTTGTTAGTACCCCAGAAAAGGTAAATTGAGAACCCTAAAGCACTTGTTGGAACCGCCATTGGCATATCCACCATTGTATCTAGAATGTTTTTACCTCGGAATTCATACCTAGCCAAGATCCAAGCAATAGGTACTCCAACTATAATATCAAAAACTGTTACAACAGCTGCTACTTGAAGCGACAATCCTATCGACCTCATCATCATAAGGAATGCCTCGTTTCCCAATATTGGATCATTAAATACTGTTGTGTTGATTTCCTTCCAATTAATAAGAATCTGAAGAAGTAAATACAAAATTGGTCCGAGAACAATTAGAACGAAGATCAACACGGTGATAATTTTTCCAACACTAAGAACATTCTTCTTAGATAACCAGTTCTCAGCTTTGAGTAGAGTTCTTCTCATCTTAACTTCTACATCTCGCTGTTCTAAATCCATTAGACTTCCCTCCTCCTTTTTCTAATAATAACTAGAGCAACTAAAACACTAACAATCAATGAAAAGTAAATATAAGGATTCATTCCAAGCTGCCAATATTCTGAATCGGTTACTCGTTCAAGTGTAGTAGCTCGAGTTTTTAACCACAAATCAGGAATCCGGTCTAAGATTTCTCCATCAGTTGGCACATCAAATCGAGGAATTGTAATGTTTAAAGAAACACCATTCTCTGGTTTGAAGACATTTTGCATTTCTGAAACTATATCTGGATCATTTACTAGTGTTTCATTTCCTGGTCTAAAACCAAAAGGTATTGCTTTCTGTTGATTTTCTTTTGATAACAAAAATGCTTCAAACTCTTGAGCCGCAAAACATTCTTCAGGAGTAACCCAAGAAGCATTCAAAATTGCTATGGGATGATCACTCCAAAGAGTTCCTTCTTCAGGATAGACAGCCACAAGATTATCTCCCCATTTTGAAAAGGCCTCTCCATCCCTTGCAGTTTCAATAATGAGATTCTCATAGAGTATCATTACATTAATTGCTGAAGGTCCCAACTGCACCGCTTGTTTAGCTAAGAATCCAGTAGAAGTACCATATAACACAGCTTTTGATTCAACTTTTTCTAACCAAGCTTGAATAGTAGTATTGTGAAGATCCTCAAGAGTTATTTCATCAGGTTGTTTTCCGCTTGCTGC
>JAGLXK010000217.1 GCA_023132955.1 Candidatus Heimdallarchaeota archaeon | reverse complement strand
ATTACTTCCTGGAGGAGCAGGTCCATTAGAGCCAATAGGTTCTCACGCATATGGAGCTTTCAAGATCTAATCACGCTGACAAAAATTAAAACTAAGAATCGCCAGAAAACCCCACCCCCTTTCCTCAAATTCTCGGCGAATAAAGGAATATGGAGACGTCCGTGAGGTCGTGACGTCCCTCCTGATTTCCTTTGGAAAGGTTCTGGCACACCAGTTAAAACTGAACTCAAAAACAAGGGGTCAAACCACAAGAAACAATATTTAGAGGTCTAAATGGGTTCTCTCAACTGGGGAAAAAAGAGAGGAGCTTGTACAGGATTTCGCATATTGTATCTAATATACATATATGCATTTCTTGTATAACTCCCTACTTTCGTTCCTGTTGTTTCTTGCACTTCAAAAAAACTACACAAAAAATAAAGAGGAACTTAAATGGATCAACTGAACATACTTGATCAAAAAATCTTAAATGTGTTGCAAAACTATACACTTGAACCATACTCTAAACAGGCTGAAAGGCTTGGTATTTCTCCACAGACCATGATTCGTCGCGTTGAATCACTTAAGAAAAAAGAGATACTTCGTTTTCCAATTGCTTCATTTATTCCTGAAAGACTTTCCCTATCCAGATATGGTGTAATGTTCTCAATTTCTTCTCTCCACCAGTTTACATTGTTACAGAACGCCCTATCTGAACACAAATACATTCGAGCGTATAATCGCTTTTATGGGGAAAACTTCGGAATTTATGCCCATTTTGATCTTCCACCAAACACTGAAGCAATTTTCACCAAATATCTTGAATATCTGTTGAACGAAGAGTATTGTGATAGCTATTTCATCATGAAATCTATGGGCTATCGTTTGTCTCAACCTGAGCCACTTAAAAGCTACTCCTCCGAACCTGAAAAATTAAAATTCGATGTAATCTCTTTCTGGGAAAAGAGACTTAACAAGAGTACCACACTACCTAGACTACCTTCTGCTATAGATTCTAATTTAATTGAACCACTTCATTTCATGCTATTAAGAGACTTAACAACATCTGTTAGAAATGGTACCACTATTGATATCCGATCAAAACAAACTGAACTTGTCAAACATTATAGAGATTATTACGAGAGTTTGGCAAAGAAGATTAAGTTAACAGATGCTGAAGAAGCCTGTCTTTACAATCTTAGTTCGTTTTTCGATACTAAGAACATGCCTAAAAATGAAAACGGTAAAGTCATCGTCTCTGATGCAGCTAAAGTAGAATTCGGCAGAAAGTATTACAGCTTGGTTTTCAACAACCTTATAACTAATCCTAGATGGAACTTTAGTCGAAAACTGTCTGAACAACATGTAACTAGAGCATATTTTATTGAGAACATTCCTGAACAAGAAAAAGCACAAATTTTCCGCTTCTTAAATGAAGAAAAAATTCCCTTCCAAACATTTTTTGAACTCTTTAACAAAGGAATATTTCTTAGGCTCTCAATGCCTCCTTACTATGATTCTAAGATAAATTATCTTATCTGGAGTTCATTTAAGGATTATAAAATATACTCCCTAGATTTCTTTGGAAAACATGGAACGTATTGGACATTCGAATTTGACAGCTATGATTGGGCTAAGAAAGGTTGGAAAACAGATGATGAATGGATGTACGATAGTGTCATTGAAAACATCAACTATAAGCTTGCAAATGGAACATACGGTGACTACAAGAAAAATGGATCCTATCTCCGTGAGCACATCGCCACTAATGGAAATGGTAATGGTAATGACGTAACTGCAACTACAGCTCAACCACCAACTGAAATAACTATAAAGGGCAGTTAAGCAACTATAAAGCAACTACACAAAAGATTGATTGAATTGGAGAATATTCTCCTTACTGGAAACCTACTAGTCTACCTCTAAATGGAGAGTGGAATTAGCAAGTTAATGACAGTAGGATATAGAATCACAGGATATTCTGAGAAGTATTTAGTTAACCTTCGAAAGATAGATGTGAATTATACTAGATAATTCCTCTTTAGAACAGAAACCTGT
>JAGLXK010000216.1 GCA_023132955.1 Candidatus Heimdallarchaeota archaeon | reverse complement strand
TGGAAAAGGAAATCAGAGATAAGATTCAGGAGTTTACTGAAAATAAAGGAAAAATTCTTGTCTTTCCAGAATTACACTCAGAAGTTATCGAAAATCAATCAAAAGTTTTTGCCAATATTCTTTCTCAGCGAGGGTATAGATCTCGATCCTCTGGATTAGTTTATTCAATAACAGGAAAGAAAGCACTAGTTGGTGATAAAAATCTATTTCCAACAGAAGATATTTTTCCTCTTCTGCTGAGTAAGCAATATCTTAGTAGCAAAACTCAATTCACAACTAAAACTGAAATTTTAAAGGGATTGGGATCACTGGGGATTCCTCTCCCTATGACTTCTGTTCTAATTAGAACAAGTTCTGGAAAAGAATATTATATAGATGAACTGGTAAAAGATAAGCAACTTGCTCTTGGTAAATTTGGGTCATTTACTCGCGGTTCAGTTGTATCAAAAGATTACTCTGTCTTTGCAAAACTTAGTCCTTCTAGATATCACGGAGTATTAGAAGAAAGAATTCTCAATCTAATCAAAAAGAAAGAAAGAATTAATTTTTCTCAGTTAAAATCCTCGCTAAATCTGTCCAATCAAGTCCTCCTATCATCTATTCAGAAATTAGAAAATTCTCATGAAATAGTTCAATTAAGGTCTGTTTCTAATCAGATTATCTGGATGCCAGTGTCTAAATTTCTCAGTGGTATTCAACCCAAAAAATATGAAACTCAAAGAGAATCGTGGTTAGATGTTATTTATAGAATTTTATCATCAAATTTACCATTGACAATTGATCAATTAGCTAATCTAACAGGTTTATCTAATACTCAGATTGAAGTTAATATCAAGGAATTAATAGCTTCGAAAGGTGTTAGATCTGGAAGATTTATGGAAGATGAGGAAAATGTCCAATTCACAACAAAAGAGGTTGAAAGCTTAATATCTGGATATATCTACCAGAAGGACGATAATTTGATCCAAGAAGACAGTGTAGAGTTAATTTACCTTCCTCGAAATGACCCTATGTTAATAGTTTATAGAAATTATCTTCTGAAACGATTTAAACTTCGTTCTCTATACTCTCGTTCTGTTCCTTCTGATTATGGTGAAATAATCCTCAAAAATGGGGAACCCATTGCTCTGCTACATTTCAAAAAGGTAGAAAAAATAGATTTTATTAACAACATTGAGATTTTACCCGAATTCAATGATACCCATACATTAATGTTCATTTTCAGTGCAATTCAGGAATTCTTCAATAAAACAAAAGAAGAAGGGAAAAGAATAATCCGAATCAAACAAATCAACAGTATCCCGCTTTCTTCCAACGAGGGAGAAGACTATGCCAAGCTGTTGGACGATATGCAAATAGATTACCAAATTCTGTCTTAAACGGGGATAACTTTTTATTTCAAAATCCTATCTAAGCATAATGATACGTAGAGCAGTTTATGCAGGTTCATTTTATAAAAGCAATCCAGATACCCTGGTTAAATCAGTTGAAGCCTGTTTTATGGATTCCTTGGGACCAGGAAAACTTCCTAAAGGAATTGCAGAATCAGAAGAAACCTCACCTTTCTTTCTTGTTCCACATGCTGGTCATATGTATAGTGGTCCAGTTGCAGCTTCAAGCTTTCTGGAGATGTGTAAATATAAGAAACCTGATACAATTGTAATCTTAGGACCTAATCATACAGGTATGGGTTCTGACATTGCTGTTCCAGATAAAGCAGAAGGATGGGAAACTCCACTAGGAACAATGAAAATAAATCAGGAATTTGTAGATAAATTAATTGACATTTGCAGTTTAGTCAAAAAAAATGATTCATCTCATGATGGAGAACATTCTATTGAGGTTCAATTACCTTTTATTCAATATCTATATGATGACCCACCAGCTCTTGTTCCAATTGCAATGTTGAACCAAGGTTATGACTCGAGTATGCTACTTGGGGAAACTATTGGAAAGATAATTAATGATGAAAATATAATCGTAATAGCTAGTAGTGATTTTACTCATTTTGAAAGCCATGATTCAGCTAAGGAGAAAGACGCGCGTGTGCTTAAAGCAATTGAAAACATGGACCCTAAAACCATGTATAAAATAAAGTATCAAGATGGTGTTTCAATGTGTGGAATTGGCCCAATAGCAGCTACTATTGAAGCAGCTAAACAAACTGGTAGGGAAAAGTGCAAACTACTTAATTATGCTACATCTGGAGACGTTTCTGGAGATAGGAGTCAAGTAGTGGGATATGGGTCAGCTGTTTTCTATAAAAATGAGTTAATTATCTAGATGTCTCCATGATTAGATTTTTCCGCTTTACCGTTAAATCTTTTCCTTAGATTGTCATTGCTCAAAGCTCCATCTAAGTGGATAAATCACATATCCTCCTACCCCGCCCACACTTCTATGTGGAAGTGCTTGCGGATTGCCTTTCATTAGGATATTATATGCTCCATTCACATCAGCGTTAATGAGTATACCGTGGGCAGACCTGAATAAACCTCGCTTAACTCGTCTTCCCTTATACTTTGTTCTTTTTCTTGAATATTCATTATCAAGAAAACTGCATTTGGAAGTGTAGTTCTCTTCAATCATCTCAACACTAATTCCTTTTTCCTCTGCTTTATACTTGAGACTATGTATGATTTTGTCAAAAGGGATGATAACAAATATCTGAGTCGTTTTATTACGTAATCGTATCTGTTGTTTCCATCGGGGATTATACCCGATAAACACTCGTTGTATATTATTTTCTACCCAGTATTTAACGAACTGTTTACTCATCTGATGAATCCAGTTTCTCACTTTTCTACGCTTAGTTTCACATAACTGGTAAAACCGTGGTCCATAACTTAGCTGATTATAATTTTGTAATGCTGAATGTTGCTGAAATGCATACTTTTGCTGTATTTTTTTGACTTCTTTCAGATAGAACTGGATGATGGATTTGATACCTTTACCCTCATCCTTGACAACAATTGGTCTGCTGCCAATGTTGTCTACATAAGTGATGAGGTTGGTTAATCCTAGATCTATCGCTCCTAAATTATTTCCATTCACCTCAGTATCGGGAATAAGCTTACTATAGACAATCTCCACCGTATATCCTCTCCCTCGAGGAATAATTCTGACTTCTTTGAGTTTGACAGTTTCTGAAAGTCGAGTTTTCGTAGAAAATGCTATTTTCTTCGGGAGAACTAGCTTTCTACCTATTATTCTAGCTTGCTGATTCGTGAAAATTGCTACTTGTTGGCCCTTCTTGGCTTTGTACTTGGGAGTACGAGGTTTTCCGATAAACATTTTTGGATTATTTTTGTATTCTATCCTTGCTTGCTGAAAACTCTTCCAATTTCTGGTAAGTATTTTGAGGGTGTGTTGAGCTGTTTGAGCTGGAAGGTTTTTGTAGCATTTTTCCGTCTTCAGCTTACGATCTAGTTGCTGATACGACAAATATTGCTTCGTTTGACAATAATTTTGTTTGAACAGAAACATTGCCCGATTGTAGAGGTTCTTTGTTTGATGACACAGTTGCTGAAGAGCAGGTGTTGGATTTGTTTCTATCACTTCTGTTCTCCATACATCTTGCGCCATTTTCTTCATTACTTTATTTTGTTTTGCTTATTTAAATCCCAAAATTTCTTTTTTTGTTTAATGGTACAATAGCATCATTGTCTCCATAGAAACAATTATCAGCAACAACAGAATCTTGGGAGTAGTGAGCTAAGTGTCAAAGAAAACATATCTTACTAACAAAAT
>JAGLXK010000215.1 GCA_023132955.1 Candidatus Heimdallarchaeota archaeon | reverse complement strand
ACAGAGTGATTCATCTCTTCTACTAATTAATTGACCACGAGGACAATAAAGCCAAAAATCATGCAAAGTAAAGACAACTGGATAGTTTTTTTCCTTAGAAATTCTGACTAGATTGGTAGAAAGATAGTTAAGATGACCAAAATGAATTATATCTGGTTTTACTTCATCTAGAAATTCAATAAATTTCTCTTCAACTTTTGAGTTAATGTATCTACCTTCAAAATAATGAGGAAGATAAGGAATATTGATTTCATATTTTAACAGTCCTTCAAATTCTGCTTTAACTATCTCATATTCCTTGTAATATGGATTTTCTATACGATGAAAGATGATAACATCATGCTTATTGTTCAATTCTTGAGCAAGATGCAGAGAATAGACTTCAGAGCCAGCCATATATTCCGGTGGAAACCCATGCATAATTATGGCAATTCGCATTTCTTATCATCCTCAAATTTCTTTAACAATTTCTCTTTATTGTTTTTTAATTCATTTTTGTAGAGTTGAATAGTTTTTTTAACTCCTTCTTTGAATTTAATCTTACATTTAAAACCTAATATCTCTTCAGCTTTACTTGGATTACCAACAAATCTTTCAACATCATAATTTCTTCCTTCAGTGATTGTGGTTTTAATGTCATTTTCAATATTTGGTCTAATATATTCTATTAGATCATATAACGAATTTGATTCTCCTGGAAGTAAATTCAAATCATTATAATAAGAATTCTCTTCTAAAGATTGTAGCATATTAATTGCTTTGATTATTCCATCAGTAGTATCTGATATATGAGTGAAATCCATTATCTGATTCCCTCCCTGAATATTTAGAGGTTTATCAAGCAAAGCATTCATAATGAATTTCGGTGTTACACGATCCAAAATATCTGTTAAATCTCCATAAACATTCGAGAATCTTAGAGAAACTGAATTAGTTTTATTCTGTTTAGAATACTGCATTACTAACAGTTCTGCTGCATGTTTAGAAATACCGTATGTGTTTATAGGGTTTGAAGGATAGTTTTCAGATATAGGTTCGCCATTAGTTTCTCCATATACCTCTCTACTACTCCCTAATATAAACCAGGGTTTTTTACTAGACTTTTTTGCTGCTTCTATTATATTTGAAGTCCCTTTTATATTAACATCAATACATTCCTCTGGAAAAATTTCCCCCCAAATTACTCGTGAAACAGCTGCAAGATGTATAATCCCCTCTGCTGATTTAACCTGTTCTTTAATGGCTTCATAGTTGGTTATGTCAATCTTTTCATATTGAATATCTATAGACTTATTTACATAATTGTCTCTATTTCTTTTATCAATTGAAGTAATCTGATAATCTAGTTTAGTCAGTTCTTTAGCAACAGAAGATCCAATAAAACCTTCTCCACCAGTGATTAATACTTTCAAATTCCCACCTTGTAATATTACTAGAAAAGAAACTTTATTTCTTATAAGAATTTTCCTTAAAAGTTTATTTAGTATAAAAACTATTTATTATCAAAGGTGTCAGAATTGAATTCAGACCATCACTCAAAAAACAGAA
>JAGLXK010000214.1 GCA_023132955.1 Candidatus Heimdallarchaeota archaeon | reverse complement strand
AGCTTTTTTAATCACTTCTCCTTCAATACCAACTTTATCAATTACAGCTGCTGCGTTCTGTATTTTCGCTGGAGATAGCACTGATGCAAGTCCTCCCCCTACACCATTAGCTGTTCCTACTGCAACTGCATTCAATCCAAGAGCTGATGCCGTAGTTTCATGATATTTACTAAACATAGCTATTGCTGAAGTTTCAGATCCACTTATGAAACCTCCAAAAAGACCAATGAATGGAACTATTAGAGGGTAATAATTTCCAAAAAGAAAACTAGATGCTCCAGCCAAAGCAGTAATCATGTTATAACCATTAGCACTAGTTCCTGAATAAATAATTATGAAAGCAATTCCAAAGAATATTGCTGCTGCATAAACTGGTCTCAAAGAACGTTTTCCCCATACTTTTAGAGTTTCTTTAATATTCTTTTTTCCAAAACCTAGAAAAGGTGTAGAACATATTATTGCAATTAGAACCCAGAAGTATGCATGAGATAGAAATTTAGTGTCAATGATAATCGTCCCTATTTTAATTGTAAATAGAAGTTTTGTGTTAAATAAAGTATAAAGAGGAGTTATGAAATTGATTAGAGAAACAAACACAATTAGAAAAATCCAAGGAGAAAGAGCTTTCCAAAGAGGCATATTTCTATCGATAATCTTCTCTTCATCCGTCAGTACTGAAGCATCCACTATCTTGAGTTTCTTGAGTTTAGCTACAAATATCAAGGCAAGAGCTGTAGCTATACCTGCTATTACTCCTGTTAATTTCACCATCTCGAGTAGGTTAGCTAAAATAGCTGTTCCACCAGCTGTTATTCCAGCTGTTAAACCAAATATTATGCCATCCTTACTGAATAATAATTTCCTCCCCCCTCCTAGCCATAACATTCCCAAGGCTATTCCTATTGTTACTAAAGGCATATAGAATGAAAACGCAATTCCTGACGCTACTAGTTCAGGTTCAATTATGTGATTGCTAAGTAGAGAAAGCTGGTCAATTTGAGAGAGAATAAGAGTGTCTTTCATAAAGAATGCAAAAAATTCTGCTGGAACCGCAAGTAGAGCATAGGTTGTAAGAGGATCATACCCTATTGCTGGAAGGGCAACTGAAGCGAATGCTGAATACCCCATAGCCATCAAAACTGGAGGTAGCATAGTGACGGGGGTTGCTCCAATTGAAACTAGAAAACATCCTATTGCAAGATTTATCATCATTATTTGAAAAGCTTTATTTCCACCACCTATTTTCTTGAACGATACAACTATCTTATCTAGTGCCCCCGTTTTTTGTTGATAGGTAATCATCAAAATTGAAGTCAGAACCATTAATGATATAGGAAATGATTTGATTATTCCTGCAAGTGAAGCTAGAAGTGCTACTTTCCATTCAGTAAGAAAATAAAATATTCCTATAATGAGCATTAAGATGATGAGGATCGTTCCAACTGTATCTGCTTTGAATTTGAAGAAGACCAGTAAAATAATTCCTATAACAAAAGGAACCAATATGAGCAGAACATCTACAGCTAAACTCATACAAGAAGAAAAAATGTATTCATTAAAAATTTTTGCAACTGAATTTAAGAAAAGAAACTATTTCTATAAAAGTAGCTGATATTCTAATATTTATATTGGTTCTTGTGAATATTTATATAATGTTATGTTAAAGAAAATTCAAGTTTATCCAAAATATTGGTGTAATTAATGAGTGAAAAAGAAAGAATTGAGTTTTTTACCGATCAAATTGAAGTTGAAAAGAAAATCATCGCAGCTGCCCAAAAAGCTGTAAAGGGTCTCAAAAATCCATTAATCAGGGAGATGATTCTTGCTGTAGCTTTAGATTCCCAAAAACACGAAACTATGTTACAAGCTTTGCTTGATAGATTAACTGAACCAAGTCCAGCGATTGATGAGAAGGTGTCAGAGGAGATTGCTCATGCAATACATGAACATATGGAACTTGAAGCTCTAGCAGTAAAGAAATACAAAGAATATCTGGATAGTCTATGCTGTATTGATAATAAAGAAAAGATTGTAATCAAAGCAATCTATGCGGATGAACTTAGACATCATGAATTAATGAAATGGATTTATAAAACTATAGTTGAAAAAGAAACACTCATAGAAGAAGATATATGGGACCACATGTGGGAAGATGCCTTTTCACATGGAACACCAGGTGGATAAGACTAATTTTCGCTAAATAGATCTAAGCTGGATTTTTCTACTTCTTATTTGTAGAAAAATTAAATAATTGCTAGTCATAGCTAATAGATGATAGAAGATGAAGATTAATCTTGATTCTGATAATGAATGGGGTCATTTTGTTGATCCTGATTCGTTTCAAATTGTAGAAATTACTGATGAAGTTCCAGATAAATCCTTTGTTGTTTTCAAAGAACGTGAATATATAGATGACATAGATAGAACAGTCATTCAGACCACTTGTGGAATAATTGATGGCAATAAGCTTCAACCAATGAATAAAAGAGAACTAAGTAAACTGATGTCTAAAGCTTGTGCAAAATACATTATTGATTTCGAAAAATTACCTCCTAAAATTATGGTAGAGAAAAAGCTTATTATTGATAAGCCCGCAAAACTGGCTTTCATTATGTCCAATCGCGATACATTCCACTTGAAGATAGACAAAACTGCGTTAGAAGGAGGGAATCCCCATGAGATTATTAATTCTATCATGGAAAATCAAGACTTCAAACCTACTATGTATGATAGAGAAGAGAAGTGGAAAATTGAATATGCGAAAAGCAGTCGTGCCAAATGCAGAAAGTGTGGTTCAAATATTGAAAAGGATACTGTAAGAATAGGCGAACCTCATTATTTTGAAGATCACTTGAACTATCGTTGGCATCATGAGAAATGTATATTCCTTCAAAGATTTGAGAAGAAAAATATTAAGGGACTTGATCTTCTAGAAGAAAAAGATAGAAAGAGGATAGAAGAGATATTGGATTCTTAAATAAACTCAACTATTTCTTAATGACTTCTTTTTTAATATCAGGAGCTCTAGTAGTAATTCTAGCAGCAGCATCAGGTTGACGTAAATCTTTTCGGGAGACTTTACCTACAGCAGTTCTTGGTAAATCTTCCTTGTACTCAATAATTGTTGGTATTTTGTATGGAGCTAGTTTATCCTTGCAGTAAGCCTTGATTTCATCACGAGATAATTCTTTAGATCCTGGTTCAGTAACTAGAAAAGCTTTAACTTTCTCAGTATTTCCATCCTTGACTTGAACAACTCCAGCCATATTGATATCGGGATGTGCATAAAGAACTTCTTCAACATCACTAGGCCAAACTTTGTAACCAGATACAATAATCATATCTTTTGCTCTGTCTACAACTGAGAAGAAACCTTTTTCATCCATCGTAGCGATGTCACCAGTTCTTAACCAACCCTTAACTAGAACTGCATCTGAAGCTTCTTTGTTGTTCCAGTATCCCTTCATGACACTAGAACCACGGATCCAAAGTTCTCCTTCCTTACCATATTCACTGATTTCTTCTTGGGTATCAAGATCAACAATCATTGCTAAAGTGTTAGGAATTGGAATACCAATAGCATTAAGCTTACGTAGGTCCTTATTTCCAGGATTGACATGAGTTACCGGTGAACTTTCACTAAGTCCATAACCTTCAATTAGTAATCCTTTACAAGCTTCTTCAAACTTCTCACAAGTTGATTGTGGAAGACCTTCACCACCAGAAATACACATGTAAAGGGACGAAAGGTCATATTTGGCTATATTAGGATGTTCAGCTATTTTTTGATAAAGAATAGGAACTGCAAACATGAAATGAATCTTGTGCTTAGATACGCTCTGCATAACTTCCTCAAGTTGCCTTGGATCGGGAATGAGATAAAGTAATCCTCCAACTGCTATGGTCCAGAGAAAAGAAGTAGAAAATCCAAAGATATGGGACATGGGAAGACAACCAGATATTCTATACTGACCTTCAGGTCGGGATGGTAACCATAGGTCCCAATAAGGTAAAATGGTAGCTTGAGACATAAGATTGTAATTTGTGAGCATGGCACCCTTCATGATTCCTGTAGTTCCTCCGGTATATTGAAGCAATGCTACATCTTCTTTCACATTAATTTTTGTTTCTATTCTCTTATTTTCTCCTTTCTTAAGAAGATCTTTGTAAACCAGTTCATTTATTACTTTAGGATTTTTCCTTGCAATTACATTCTTATACAGAAAAGCTGTAATTCCTGGCAACTCATCTCCTACTGAAGATACTATGACATGCTCAAGTTTGGTATCATTTTGTACTTCTCTTATTTTATCTAGAAAAAGATCAAGTGTAACTATAACTTTTGCTTCACTATCTTGTAATTGATATCTTATTTCCTTTTGAGTATACAGGGAGCTTATGGCTGTAAAAATTGCCCCTAATGCATTTGTTGCGAAAAATACCACAATATATTGTGGGCAATTTGGCATCAAACAAGCTACTCTGTCTCCTTTTTCAACTCCTAAATCTTTAAGAGAATTTGCGAACCTATTCACTTCTTCTTCCATCTCTGAATATTTCTTATATTTTCCCTTAAATTCTGTTAGATCTCTATTAGGAAACTTTTCAGCTGTTTTCCAAAACATTTCTACTACGCTGGTTAGTGGTACTTCTATCTTATCAGGAATTCCTTCACAATAGCTCCATATCTTTTCTGGCATAATTTCTCACTACTCTAATTTAGTAAGCTCTGATAGCACTCCTATAAAATATTTTCTATAAATCAACACTGTTCATTAAAGAAAATTAGAAAAAGAGTTTGGAACTAGTTTCCACCAAGTCTTAATAGCTTTTTTAACCAATCTGGGAATAAGTATCCCAAATATCCACAAAGTCTATAATTATTGCTAATATGGGTATTTCATTACTAATTGATATCCAAACCATTGGGTTCACCAAAATGATTCTTTTATTTTCTTTAGAGCTGAGCTATCTTTAACTGATTCATTCCATTTTATCATGAGATCATCAATAATATTAGTCATCTTTTCTTCTTCCTCTGCATTTAGTATTCCTGCTTCTGGAAGTTCTTCAAAATTAAAAGTAATCTGGGTTATCACTTCTGCAATCATTGCATCAATTGCTTCTGACTCAAATTTATCCTTTATATCTTTTACAAGAGCTACAGCAAAATCGTTGGTAGCTTCTATATAGACTTCATGGGTTTGAGTTGTAAAGTAATTTGCTTCCCCAGCATCTAGTTCAATCAATGCTGCTCGTATTGCAGAAATTACTCCAGAAAATAAAGTAATTTTAGTTACATCGTCTTCTTCTGGTATCCTTTCCTTAAAATATAGAGGAACACCCGTTCTTGAGATAATGTAAACAGCTTGAATCATTACAAGTGACTTTCGTTTATATGATTTTTAAATCTGATGGGACTGACAAAAGAAAATTATTAACTTACTATCTGTTTTTCTTGGTTTCAGAAAGATTTTTGTTTAATAAAAATACAATGAAGCTATGCACATTGTAGTAAATTCAAAGCAAGAAAGAAATATTCTCATACAGTTATTCAACAGCTTAGAAAAGAAAGATATGAACTTTTTTTTGGATTTTGAAGATCCTTTATCTCTTCAAATTGAATCAATTTTTGATGACCTATGTTCATGCGAGATACTAATAGACAAAGAGGAAGAACCTTTAGGGATTGTCTGAAGAGCATATACAATACAGTTATAATAGATTTTTACCTAGTATTTTTAGATGCGGAGAGAACAGAACATTTGTCAAAAGTGTGGAAGTTTGCGTATAGGTAATTCATTACGTTGTTCTTCATGTAATAATTTGATATCTATTACTCCAATTCAAGGTCCCTCTAAATCTAATATTACTCTCACATCTATGTGGTCATTAAGAGATTTTCTTCCAGATTATTCTAACCCTGTTTCCTTACATGAGGGAAACACACCACTTCTAAAAGTTAAGAATCTAAGGAATCTTCTAGAATTAAGTTTGAAACTAGAATTCAGAAATCCTACTGGATCCTTTAGAGATAGAGCTAGTTCTTTGATAATTTCAGACGCTGTTAAGAACAAAAGCTCTCAAGTAGTTGGTGCAAGTACAGG
>JAGLXK010000213.1 GCA_023132955.1 Candidatus Heimdallarchaeota archaeon | reverse complement strand
AGTGTAGACCCACAATGACCTCTAAAAAAGATGTTCAACTAATCTTGTCTAGTATGACAAGATGACAACAACTCATCATAATCAACTCTATTTCCCCACAATGATTGAAATCTTCCTAATTCAAAGTTTTCGATTTTCATCTGTATTAAATGGATTAATATCACTTAAAAGATAATCAAACAAATTTAGAAATGGATAGTATTTTAAAGGACAATGATAAGAAAAGTTTATGGACAAACATTATCCTAATTTTGCATTCAAAATTATGAGTTTCATATTCAAATTCCGTGATCTTTTTACTCCTCCTGAGGAGATATTGAAGGAAATAGAAATAAAACAAGGTTATAAAATTCTTGATTATGGTTGTGGACCAGGAAGTTTTACATTAGCAGCTGCAAAAATAGTTGGTTCAACAGGAAAAATACATGCAGCTGATATCCATCCATTAGCTATCAAAAAAGTTCGTAAAAAAGTAGCAAGAAAGGACTATAAGAATATAGAAACAATACAAACTAGCAGTGAAACAGGTTTAGATGATGAAAGTATAGATATAGCTCTTCTCTTTGATATTTTACATGAATTGAGTGAACCTGATAGTATTATAAAAGAAGTACATAGAGTTCTGAAAAAAGAAGGAAAATTGTCTGTAACTATTCACCACATAAAAGAGCATAAAGGTGTAGAAATCGTTGAACGAACAGGTTTATTCAAATTAGAGAATAAGGGCAAAAAGATTCACACATTTAAGAAAATAACTCAACTGTAGGTGGTTTAGGTACTATTTTCTAAATCAGCTCCAACAAACTCCAAGCTTTAGTTTCTATTTCATGAGCATTTCTAATCGCTATCTGTAATTTTGGAATAAATGTTTCAAAAGAACTAGTCTCTTTTATTTTTTAACCATTGGTTGTCTATATTTATTAATTGCTTCTGATAATCTTTTTCAGCTTGTTCTTGTGCTATATTAGATTCTACAATTGTTGAGCGAACAACTTTTAAAGCAGATAATTCGTCAGGAAGAAGGCACAATGCCACAGTATCCCATTCTTTAGCTGCTTCTCTGTAGAATTCTGTTGCTCGTACCAAATTTCCATCTTCTAACTATTCTTGGGCTTCTTCTAAGAATTCCACATACAGATTTCTGCATAGAGCTCCACCAGAATTAACTATGTCTCCTGTATGAAGTATGAACTCCATATTGGGATTACTAAACATAACATCCTCATAAATTGTTTGTCTAACAACATTAGTGTTTTTTTCTTCTCAATTTCTGGTATCACCTGAAGCGATGAATTTCGAGTCTATACA
>JAGLXK010000212.1 GCA_023132955.1 Candidatus Heimdallarchaeota archaeon | reverse complement strand
AATAAAGCTCCTCTTTCTTACGCATCTGCAGTTGTATCCTATCTCAATCGGCTTCTTGAAACAAAAACAAGAGATGACTTTGCTCATTTCATTTTGAAAACAGAATCAAAAACTGGAAATATAAGCTCAAAACTATTAACACAGTCGCTTGACCCTAGATCAATAACAGGAGATATTCTAGCTAGTGTACATATGTCGGTTTCCTTATCAGGAACTTTAGATCCAATTGAAGCCTATGCATCACTAATTGGGCTTCAACTTGAAAATTTAAAGAGTCTTAGTTTACCGTCTCCTTACAGAAAAGAAAACCATGTTACTCTGGTAGTTGATAAAATTTCATCAAAACTAGAAGATCGAATTCCTGCTACATTTTTGAAAATGCTGGAAGTAATTACAGAAACAGTTGAGTCAACACCAAAAAATGTAGGTATTTTCTGCGCAAGTTATGTCATTATGAGAAGTATCCTTGAAACAGGTCTAGAAAGAGCTATATCAAAACCTCTTTTCATTGCACATCAGGGAATGTCGTCTCGAGAAAACGATAAACTAATTCAGGATTTTAAGAATGAATCCAGGAAGAAGGGGGGCGTGCTAATGTCTGTTCTAGGCGGCAGATCATCTGAAGGAAGTGACTATCCAGGAAGCGAAATGCAAAGTGTAATTATTGTAGGAATCCCTTATGCAAGACCAACTCCTACGGTCAAAGCCAGCATAGATTATTTGGAAAAGCAATTTCCAACCAAGGGTAGAGAGTTTGGTTATAATATCCCGGCAATCACAAGAGCGGCTCAAGCAGCGGGGAGACCAATTAGAAGCTTGGAAGATTACGCAGTAATCATGTTACTTGACTATCGTTTTGCTAGACATTATTACAAGAAACATCTCCCTGTATGGTTAAAGGATAACTTGCATCTAGTACAACCAGAAAAGGAAATATTGCAGGATAAAATTAAACAATTCTATCAATATCATGGAGACTAGTATCTCACCTTTTGGGAAATTGAAAAACTATTTTAAGACTCATAACCAAACAGCAGATATGAAGGTCATTTATGAAATAAAAAACACAAGTGAGTTTCTCAATCAATTAAATATTATAGCTCAAAGATATAAGACAAATGTTTCAGAATATGATGAAGAACCAGGACATTTTATTTTTGTTAAAACAGAAATTAAGATTTATGAAAGATTGAAAGATAACAAAACATATGCATATGTCTGGGGTGCAACTGATGAAGATATTATCTTCTTGAATTCTTTCTGGGGAGAACCTAAAGAAATTATAGAACTTAAAATGTCACCTCTTGAATTCGCATCTGAGTTATTGGAAATTCCCCAGGATGAGAAAATCTCAAAAGAGGAGATTATCCAGACATTAGGAATATCAGAGAGAGATTTTAACCAATATTCCAGATTCATTAAAATGGCTTCAAGAAAAGCAGATATTCCAGAAGATGTAAGAAAAGCAAACACTATTTTAGAGCATCTTTAGAAAACTATTTTGGTGTAGACGATACATATTTATTTACTATTATCTGAATGTATAGTTATGATTCAAAAAAAACAGATTGTTATTTTAATATTTTTGTCGTTACTTCTATCAGCATTTGTTCCATATAATGCTAATCAAAAAATAATCGTAGCAACAGAACAAACAGATGCAGACAGTATATCATTGGATGCTATTTCTACAACACCTTTTTCTGGAGTAACCAACATAACTACTTTTGTAGGACCGGATGCAGCTCATAAAATTGTATTAAATTCAATTAAAAATGCACAAACATCTTTCTATCTTGAAGTTTATACTCTATCAAGTCAGTCATTAGTTGATGAATTAATACTCGCTAAAGGCAGAACTGTGGATGTTGTTGTTCAGTTATCTCATCATCGTGTTAACCCTGATGAAAATGACTATACCGAGGAAGCAGCTGATCAGCTATATGATGCTGGAATAGATGTCTCTTGGACAAGTGATACTTTTACCTTAACTCATGCTAAATTTTGGATAGTTGATAGTCAAGAAGTTTACGTATATTCTGGTAATTGGGCTCCATCCAGTATACCTGAAGAACCATTTGCAAGAACTAACAGAGAGATGGGATTTATTTTCAATGATGCTTTAATTGCAGATTATTATGAGGCTGTTTTCATTGCTGATGGATTGATATCTACTCCTTATTCCCCAATTAGCACCATTGGTTATCTGCAAGCTCCTGAAACAAGCGGTACATATGAACACCCATTTAACGAAACAGCTACTTTTGTTGAATTTGCTGAAGTAATTCCAATTTTCTCTCCTGACAATAGTTATGAATTGCTTTCAAGCTTAATAGAAAATGCAACAACTACAATAGATTTAGAACTTCAGTACATAAGCTTTGATTGTGAGTTACTGTATGACATAATTGACGCAGCTCTAAGAGGTGTATCTATTAGAGTACTTTATCCAAAACCCACTTATCATACTAGAAATGTTACAGAAATTTTAATCAATAATGGTGTTCAAGTCAAGTTCTTCAAAGGAATGTATGATCATAACAAATATGTTTCAGTTGATGATGAAGTAGTTCAAGTTTCGAGTATTAATTGGTCTAACCAGTCAGTTGAAGATAACAGAGAAGCTGGGGCTATTGTTAAAAATATCAATGTTGCTTTATATTTCAAAGATGTATTCAACTATGATTGGGCACTTGGTGAAACACCAGTTGGGTTTGCTGCTCCAGTTGCAATGGCATCACCAATTGCTGGAGGTATAGCTTCAGGTAATTTTCTGTTTCAAGCATCGTTTGCTATTAATACATACACTTCTGGGCAGTTATTTATCGACGGAATATCTATTCATACTTGGATCGACCCTGATGGAATAGAAGGTTATAGTATCAATACAAATTCATATTCAGATGGAATTCACAATGTAAAAATTATTGGAACACCTACCGTAGGTGACCCAATTGAAGTCACTGAAAAGATAAATATAATCAATGAAGCAGATTGGAATTTACTCATTACAGAAATAAGATATGATGCAGATGATGAACCTGAAGGTGAATTTGTTGAAATCTATAATGCATTTGATTTTGATATTTACCTTGAGAACTGGAAGCTTACTGATGGTGAGGGTAGTTATACTTTACCTGAAGTAGCACAAATAGATGCAGATGATATTCTAATATTTGCATATTCAAATGCTGTATATCAGAGCGAAATGACAGCATTGGGAGTAACTGCTCCTGCAGCTGATTATGGTTTAGGTGATATACTTCTTGCTAATACTGGTGATGATTTAAGCCTTAAAGATCCTTCAGATGTTACAAAAGACGCAGTTGCATGGGGTTCAGGAAGTGTATCAGGTGTTACCACATGGTCAGGTTCTACTACAGATGCAGATAAGACTTTACAAAGAGATCCTGCAAATGAGGACACCAACAATTGTAACACAGATTTCATAATAGATACTCCAAATCCAGGTGTTGTTTATGTTGACACTGATCCAGGTTTCACATCCTTTGAGTTTGTATTGCCTGTAATAGGAGTGGTTGGTTTAGCTGTACTACTTTTAAGAAGAAGAAAAAGGTAATCCCTTTTTCATTTTTTATTTTTTGGACTTTTTATATTAAAAAGACTATAATTCAATAATATGACACTTGCTAATCAAGTCGTTTATTTCTCAGAGAAGGAACAAACATTTGATTCTATCATATTATACATGGATTTAGATGCTTTTTTTGCTTCTGTTGAAATAAGAGAGAATCCTGATTTAGCTGATAAACCTCTAGTTGTTGGAGGAAATCCAAAAACAAAGCAAGGTGTCGTTAGTACTTGTAACTATAAGGCAAGAAAATATGGCATTCATTCAGGTATGCCAATATCACAAGCACTAAGATTATGTCCGCATCTAACAATGGTTAGAGGGTCATATAAGCTGTATAGTGAAGTTTCAAAGAGTATTATGAATATAGTAAAATATTATTCCCCTAGTATGAAAGTAGCAGGTAATGATGAAGCTTATCTTGATTTAACTGAAATTGCATCCGATTATGAAGAAGCTAGAAGATTAGCTGTGGAATTAAAGGATGACATTTTTGCGACAGAACGTTTAACTTGTTCAATTGGTATTGCTCCTACTAGAATACTGGCAAAAATCGCTTCTGAAACAGATAAACCTGATGGATTAGTTGTTGTCAAACCTCTAGAGATTAAAGAATTTATGGAACCTTTAAAAATTTCCATCATACCTGGAGTAGGAAAAAAAAGTGCAGAATCTTTCAGCAGGAAAAATATTTACACTTGTGGTGATTTAGCCAAATTATCATACCATTTAGTCTACCAGAAATTTGGAAAATATGGACTTAAAACATGGAAACTGGTAAGTGGTTTCAATACAGAAAATACTCAAGAAAAATTCTTATCCAATGAAAGGAAATCAATTAGTGAAGAGAGAACCTTCTTTGATAGATACCAAAAATGGGAAAATATTTGGGTACAAATTGATTCTTCTATTGACACAATTATTGCAAGAATGAGAGTTAAAAATATGAGTTTTAAAACCATAACTCTTAAAATTCGTTTTAAAAACTTCGAAACCTATACTAGATCACATTCTCTATCCAGTTACAATATCACAGAAAAACTTGTTAGGACTGTCGTTCAGAAACTTTTAGAAGAATTTGAAAACAAAAAACCTGAAGATATAAGACTGATAGGGGTCAAAATATCAAATTTAAGAAAAATTGATAGTAATCAAAAAACTTTAACACAATTTTTTTAATACTGTTATGTAAGTATTAAAGAAAGGAAAAATCATGTCGACTGAAATTCCTGACTGGTTTGTTTTAAAAGATCCTGGAGACATATCTTTAGATGTTGAAAGTTGGAATAGGTATGCTAATACACGCTTAGACCGTCTTATTTCGGAAGATCTATGGATAATAACTCAACCTTCATGGATGTCTGAAGATGAATGGTTTCAGTCGAAAGTAGAGGAATTTGGGGGACATACTTCACTTAAACTTGCAGTTTCCCAAGATCCAAGATTAACATCTTGGTTGATAGAAGTAGAGGGAGATCTATTTGAATTTCGTTTTATCAGCAGTCCAAGTTTTAAACAAAAAATAAGTGTGTTAAAAGAACTTTATTCTCAAGAAAATGTTAAGTTAATCAGTGAAATTAATAGCATGTTTAGTGTAGATATTTTCAGAAGATTCAATATCGCGGAAGTTGATACAAGATCTGTAAAATACGCTAAAAGCAAATATGGAACGAGCGCTACTGACCTTAACAGAAAAGTAGCCATTCATTACACAAAAATCCCCTCAATAGTATCAGCAAAAAGAGTACTTCTCTACAAAGGATGGGGTATTGTCACACTTGCGGACATACGCCTTGCTGTTAAAAGAGAGTTTGAGAAACAACTGAGAGAGGTTATTGAGAGATCCAAAGAACTTGTTGAACAAGATGAAGGATTAAAAAATGCCATTAAACCTATATTTGACAGAGTAGCAGAAATTGCAAGATCCACAAGATTATCAAAAGATTTCCTAAGTTTAGGTTTAGATGAGGGAGTTGATATCCTTTCTAAACCTGAATTATTTCCACCATGTATTCAGGAACTAATTGGAATTCTTAAATCAGAAGGTCATCTGGCTCATTTAGAAAATTGGCAGTTAGGAACTTTTTTGAAAAGAGCTGGCATGGCTGTTGAAGAACAACAGAGATTTTGGTATGAAAGCTCAATAGACAATATTGGAATTTCTTTTGAGGAATTTAAACAGAAGGTAAGCTATCAGATTCTACATATTTATGGTAAAGTTGGTCGCGAAGTCGATTACAACCCTCCAAGTTGTAAAACTTGTATCAACAATTATTATTGTTACTGGGCACATAAAGAAAGTGCAAAAATTATAGAAGACATAAAAACCCGTTTTGAAGACAGAAAGGGAGAAGTTGTTGAAACAGCAATAGAAGATATTTCTAAATTATTAAATGGTCAACAGTATCAAAGAGCATGTGCGAGATATTTCACATTATTAACAGGTTGGACTGTTCGAGGAAATCACATTAATCAGATGATAAGTTTCACCAGACAAGCCTACAAGAGATTCTATGCAAAGAAAGAGGAAGAAAAAGAAGTAAAGGAGAGTATTGAAGATGAGTGAGGAAGTTACATCAGAATTACTGTCTGAATATTATGAAAAGAAATTTCCTATAGAAAGTTTCATGTCTTATCTAGGTTTGTCTGATTTTCAAAATAGAGAATTTGGCTTTGTTATTAATGAAAGATTTACGAGAAACATATCTTTTGAAAATACAAAGAAATTAAGAGAGTTTATGGTTTCTAATTCAGTTCAACATGCTTATGTAGGTTCAGTTTATGAAAAACCACCTTCCAGAGATAATAGAATACATTCTATCAAGTGGAAGTACAGAGAATTTATTTTTGACATTGATATTAATGAATATGATCTAGTAAGATCATGTGAATGCGGCAAATACGATTATTGTAAAATCTGCTGGCCTTTAGTTCAAGATGCAGTTGGATTTATTGAAGAAACTATGAAAGAAGATTTTGGTTTTATGGAAATGAAATGGTTTTTTTCAGGTAGAAGAGGAGTACATGGATGGGTAGTGGATAAAGAATCAAAGTTTCTAAATAATGAACAAAGAGTTTCAATTTTGAACTATTTAACCTTCATTCATGACGAAACTAGATCTCAATCTATAGAAGAAATTCCTAATGAAGCAAAACCTCTCAGAAACAGAATTTTTTCTCTTTTAGTAAAACCTTACATTGAGTACTCTTTTCTTGTTGATTTGGATGACCCTATCTTACAATGTCAAAGCTGTAAGTCAAAATTTAGAGCTTATGAATTAATAGAAGAAGTAACGGGAAGAAAAACAGAAGGTTTAAGGTTTAGTGCACTAAACAAAAGAATTCAAAAAAGCAATATCAAATGCAAATACTGTTCAGGTGAACTAGAAAATGTAACGAAATTAGAAGTTGAAGATTTTGGTTTAACAGAACTTAAGGCAAAAAAAATAATAACTCAAGTTAAGGAAACTACTTCTTTTGATCATAATCAATATAATATTATAATGCCAAATGATTGGAAAGTAAGAAGGAAAATGTCAAATGACATAATCTTGAACAGATACCCTAGAATTGATAGAGCTGTATCCACAGACATTAAAAGAGTAAGCAGAATACCTTATTCAATTCATGGGAATACTGGAAAAATAGTTATTGAAATAAAAGATATAAATAGTTTTTATCCTGATTCTACACCAAATATTTGGGAAGCTTTAATGTAAAAAAAGAAGATATCGAATTAAAAATCTGCATGTAAATATGGTAATTTTTGTGGAAAGAGTTTCTTTAGTATTAGTTTATTTTCTTCTGTTAAATTACCCCATTTCTTAAATTGGAAGTCATCCAGATTATAACATCCATAGATTATAGCAGATAATCCTTGTATTGTTAATTCACAATTATAATTCTCTGTTTCAACTACATTCAGAATACCATCTTTGCTTTCAAACATGTAGGTTTTGTTATTCCAGTCACATTGTTCATCTTTGATTTTCATTGAGATAGAACCTTCTCCAACATGAATTCCAGAAATTTGATCAACAATTACAACACGACTCATACAAGATGGAACCCACTCTCTGCTAACTATTTTTCCCTTAGACCCCCAAAATGTATCATTGAACCATATTTCAGGAAAATCTCCAGGAAGAACGGGGAGATGAATTTCGTTAACTTGGTCGGCATGGTGAGCTAACCATTGCAGTAACAAATATTTGCCTTGAGAATTATCAAAGTAAAAATGTCTAATTTTAATATCCTTCCAAAATCCAGTGATTTTATAGGTCATGATTCCTATAACTCCCCCATCATTCTTTTTTGCAATAGCAAGCCAGTAAGTAGCTTCATCTTTCATCCTAGCTTGTTCAGTGTCGTGTTTTACTCCCATTCCATGGGTTTTAAGCTGAAATTTCTTAATGTAATCAAGATATACATCCATTCCTTCTTTGATGTTGATTCTCTCTACGGTACCACCTAGATCCTCTTTGATTAAAGGAACCAAAGATTGAGGAGAGAAAACAGCTGTTCTTAATTGAGGAAAACTAACATATCCTAATCTTTCATAAAACTCCTCTTTGAAAGGATATAAGGTAGAAAATACTTGTTCTTTTTCTTTCATTTTTTTGAATGAAAGATCCATTAGTTTTTTTGCGTATCCTTTTCTTCTAGCTTCAGGATTTGTAACGACCTCTGCGACTCCACACATTTTTTTAATTGTTCCCCGAACATTTTGCAATATAGGTTTGAGCATTAATCCCGAAACTGGCTTATCATCCTCATAAATTGCGTAGCATAAATCCTCTTTGAAGTAGTGCTTGTTCTTAAGTAATCTTTCAATGTCCCCAGGAGTTGAAAAAAAAGCATAGAAAACCATTTCGAGCAATGGATCTATTTCATCCCCCGATACTTCCTTAATTTCGACATCTTTCATAATAGAAGGCTGGAAAAGGCGCATAAAAGAGTTTTGCAGTCGATATGATTAGTATAGAAAAATTTCCTATTGATACAAAATTTTATTATATTTGGGTTGGTTTTGGCATTTAGAGTAATAATGTCCATATCAAAAGATCAACTCAAAGAGAGATTCAAGAAGGAGAACTACGAAGTTAACCTATTCAAAGAAAAAGGATTTATCAGAAAGGAATGCCCTCACTGTAAGCACCATTTCTGGACATTAATTCCAGATCAAGAAAACTGTGGAGATACCAGATGTTCTGGAGGGTATAAGTTCATTGGCAAAAAAGGAAAGAACATGGACTTTGATCAAACAATTAAAAGTTTGACAGATTTCTTTGTAAAAAATGGTCATACCGCAATAAAGGATTATCCAGTTGTATCAAGATGGAGAGCTGATATGGACTTTACAATAGCCTCTATAGCTGATTTTCAACCATGGGTTTTAGAAGGGGTTGTTGATCCCCCAGCAAATCCTCTAGTTGTACCCCAAATGTGTATTAGAACAGGTGGAGAATTCTCAGATATAGATAATATTGGAAAAACAGCTAGACATTTAACTAGTTTCGTTATGTTTGGACAACATTCTTTCAATTCTAAAACACTAACTGATGGGTACTGGATCGATAGATGCTTAGATTTGAACTTTCAATATCTAACTGACGAATTAGGACTTAAACCTGAAGAAATATCTTATGTGGAGGGCATTTGGGCAGGTGGAGGTAACTTTGGACCTAATTTGGAAGCTATGGCTTACGGAATAGAAGTTGTGAATAATGTATTTATTGCTTATGGATTCGATAATGGAAAAGTAAAGGATCTTGATATGCAAGTAATAGATGTAGGTTGGGGTTTGGATAGAGTATCATGGTTCTCCCAAGGAACACCATCAATATACGAAGCAATATTTCCAAAGGCCATTAACTATTTACAAAAAGAAAATGATTACAAACCAGACCATAAATTACTAGTAGAATACAATATACTTGCAGGTCTTTTAGCAGTGGAAGAAGTCAAAGATTTGAGAGAAGAAAGAAAACAAATGGCTAAGAAACTAGGGATGACATATGATGAAATGCTAAAAGTTCTTGGCCCACAAGAAGCAATATATGCAATTGCAGACCATGCAAGAACACTATCTATGACAATTGCTGACGGAGCAATTCCTTCAAATGTAGGTGGTGGATACAACCTAAGAGTTCTTTTGCGAAGAATAGAAGCTCTCAGAAGTTTATATGGGTTACAATTCTCATTTGAGAAACTATTTGATCTTCAAATTAATCAACTATCTGTCTCTTATCCTAGAGTAAAGGAACATAGAGAGGATATACTCAAAATAGTTGATATAGAACTTAAACGATATGAAGAAACTAAGAAATCAGGAAAAAGAATTGTTAATCAACTAATCCAAAAGAAAAAGGAATTTGATTTTAAAACACTCGTAGATTTGTATCAAAACAATGGAATCAATCCTTTAATGATCAAGGAACTAGCTAAAGAAAGCAAAGTGGATGTTGAAGTCCCCGACGATTTTTATAGTAAATTGGAAGAGTATCTTGCACAGCAAAAAGCAAAGCAAAAAATAGCTAAGGATGAACTCGTTTTAGAATTAGAAGAAGAATACATTACTCAAGCTTTATACTATGAAGATGCCTATAAGACGAAGTTTGAAGCTAAGGTAGAATCAGTACTAAAAGGTAAATATCTTGTACTAGATAAAACACTATTCTACCCTATAGGTGGAGGACAGATTCACGACATTGGCACTATTATTGCAGATGGAAAAGAATTTCATGTCACTGACGTTTTCAAAAAAGGACCGACAATCATTCATAAGCTAGGGGAAAAATGTGACCTCAAGAAAGGTCAATCTGTTAAAGGAGAAATTGATGGAAAAAGACGTATGGATATTATGCGTCATCATACAGCTGTTCATGTTGTAAATGCCGCAGCAAAAGAAATTCTAGGAGATCATGTTTGGCAAGCAGGTGCAGATAAAACTGAACATAAAGCTCGATTAGATATAACACATTACAACTCAGTAAAAGCAGAAGAATTGCAAAGGATAGAATATTTGGCTAACCAAGTAGTATTTGAGAATCGATTAATTTCAAAAACTGATTTAGATAGAGATGAAGCCGAAAGGAATTATGGTTTCCAAATTTATCAAGGCGGTGTTGTTCCAGGAAAAACACTTCACATTGTGTCCATTAATGAATGGGATATAGAAGCATGTGGTGGTACACATCTAGATAGCACTAGTGACATTGGAATCATTAAGCTTGTTAGTAGTGAAAGAATCCAAGATGGAATAGTGAGACTGGAAATTCTTGCAGGTAATCCAGCCCTGAAATACATTCAAGAACAAGAAAATATACTCAAAGAATCTTCAAATATTCTTAGTGTGGAACCTAAAATACTTCCTAAAACTGTAAATAGGTTCTTTAAGGAATGGAAGGAGCAGAAGAAAGAGATTGAAAATCTAAACCAAAAAATTGCTGAGTTGCGATTTTCTCCAACTCAAATAAAAACTAAGAAGATCAAGAATGTTGATGTTTTAGTTCAAGAAACAACAGGAAATCAAAAAGAGCTAATTGTTCAAGCTACTCAAGCAGTCAAGAATTTTGAGAATGGAATAAGTATTTTGATTTCTTCAGATGAGGACAAAGTAATTCTAGTTGGAGCTAGGAGCAAAAATTCCAATGTTGATATTTTTTCAATGATTAAGGAATTGTCAGAATTAGTTGGTGGTTCAGGTGGAGGAAGAGGAGAACTTGCAATTGGTGGAGGACCACAAAAAGAGAAATTAGCCGATTTAATATCAAATGTGGATAAGATTATTGAATTGAAAATTACTCAAACTAAATAAGAATCTAATATGACTACCTTCTTTTTATTCCTTGGAGTTAAATTTGATATTTCTTAATCCAGTTGGGGACAAAGATCTTATCTCAACAGGAACAGTAGATGGTGCAATCATTAGTGTTTCATTGGATACCATCTTCAAGGTAGCATGAAGTTCAGCTGAGGTTTTCTTCAGAGACTGTAGAAATTCATTTTTCCTCTCAGGACATGCTGAAATTCTATTTATATTTAGGAAAATTAAATTTCCTTCTTTAACTTCATCCATAATACGATCAGTTTTAACAATATCAATTAGAGAGTAAAATTTCACTCCAGGAGGTTGTGAATTGACTTGAGTATCTTCTGGTTTAATTTTAGAATCTTTTAGAATCTTTTTCTTAATACCCATAGAGTTTAACCCATTTAATGAGAAGTTTACACTTAATAAAACCAGATTAATACAGTAATAACATTAGGGTAATACTAGAAAAAGAAAGAAGTATTAGAACTTCCATGGATCACGAACATAAACTATTTCATCAAACATAGGAATTATGAGGGATTATTTGTATCTGGAGAGTATCTGTTCCAAATCTGAACCATATTCTTCTAGATATAATCTCTTTATATCTACGCAAGGAAAACAAAGTGAACCTTTAGTCTTATAACACCAATTACAAAAAAAAGTTAAAATTCTTTTATCCTTGTTAATAGATGCATTAAACTCATCACAAAGTTGTTTTAATGTATCGTATAATTCTGTAGGATACTTGTTCCTAGCACCTTCCCATTTCATTCTGTAAACAGTATGAAATTAAACTAATAAAAGTTTTTCAAATAGAAGTTAAATCTGAAGGAGTAAATAAATATCTAATATATTAAGAATTTGTGTATATTTAATTAACTAAAATTTCCATGGATCGCGAACATAAACAGGTGCTGATGCTGCTCCTCTTTTTACGATTACGTTAGCTAATTCTAAAGAGTCTACTATTTCTCGGAATCGATTTCGTAATGTAACTGGAGTTGTTTTTGCTACTTTAGCGACTTGTTGTTGAGTTCTTCTTTCACCAGTTCTGATTCCCGCGATATATATTGCGGCGGCGGCGACACTTAACGGATTCTTACCCATATCAAGTCTTCTTGATTTGCTCTCTTCTAGAATTTTCAAAGCTTCATTCTGTGTAGCAGTTGTTAATTCAAGTTCATTACATAACTTAGTGAGTAAAACTGCAGGATCAATAGGTGTTGGTTTAATGTGTAATTCCTGAACATATAATCTGAAACATCGAGCGATAACTTTCTTGTCTGCTCTGACATGTTTTTCAATATCTTTAAGTGTGGTCGGATTGTTATATTGACGAGCTGCAATGTATATTGCGGCAGCAACCATAGATTCAATGCTTCTTCCACGAATTAAATCCGCTTTCAAAGCTTTTCTATAAGTAGTAGCTGATGCTTCTGCTATCTCATCACTTAACTCAAGTTGACTTACTATTCTTTTCAGCTCTCTCAAAGCAATTCTCAGGTTTCGGATTTGGGATCGAGAATCTCTTCTATTAAGCCATCTCAATCTTCTCATCTTTGCCACAACATTTGGATCTAGTTTCTTACCAAAGATATCCATGTTACCAAAACTAATTTGAGATGAAACACCATAATCAGATTTTAGGGGTGATATTGGTGAACCAGTTCTACTCCGAGCAGCTTTTTCTTCTCCTGTAAATGCTCTCCATTCAGGAGTTGTATCAATTAATTTAGAAACCACTAACCCACAATTACTGCAAATAGACTCACCACGAGTGTAGTCATCAATAATTTCCTCGGAGTTACAATTTGGGCAGCGCTCTTCACTCATTCCAGACACTCTAATTAAACATGCACATGAGATTATATAAAGCTAACTAAACAAAGGACGATAGAAGGCCCCTAACACCATAATTCAAATATGTGATGGGTGTTTGATTAAATATCGGATTATCTGTTTAAATAGTCAAAGCATAATTCATATAGCTGTTTGTTGTATATTAAAACGAATGTACGATCCACAGAAAGACATTTTAATAACAGTGAGACTGATTTCAAGATGACAGTTTATTTGTCTGCACATTATAATCTGTCTTGCTTTAGGGGTGTAGTTACCAAAGATCACGCTGACAGATATCAACAGATTATAGATTGGTTCGCAAGAGAACCACAGTTTAAAGGAACCATTTCCTTCAATACTCTTTTTCTCCAATCAATAATCTGGGAGAATGAATCTATTGTAAAAGATATTTCCAAACTGTGTCTAGCAGAACAATTAGAGCTGTCAGCATCAATGTTTTCGAATTATGTTCCTTTTTCGTTAGATTTCGAAAATGAGATTCTTGAACACCAAATCAAATATGCGTCTAAAGAACTAAAAGACACTTATCCTGATAAGTATATTAAGGGGTTTTATCCACCCTTCAGTGTTTTTGATGATCGAAATGTTGGTCACCTTGTTGACGAATCGTACAAGTATATAATAGTAGACTGGAGCATTTTAGATCGAACAATTAATGAAAAACCTATTGGAAGAATAGATCCTAGTTTCTCCAGAGTCTTTAAACTGAAAGATAAAGACATTTATGTTCTTCCATCATATAATTTAAGAAGTGTTTATAGACTATATCCTGAATTTTATAAACAATACCTCAGTTCAGGTATTATTGACAGAGTATCAGAAGCTATCAGAAATGGAGATGAAATATCGGAGAAAGAAGGGATAGATTTATTCGGCATATTAACTATTGATCTTAATGATTTAAAATTTCCAACCTTTAGATCTGATTTTGACTTTGATAGCTATTTCATTGAAAGTAAAAAATTACTTGATCAACCTGTAAATTATGTTAGACCATCGGAAATCATAGAAAAATTCGATATCAAAGAAATCGATTTGAAGTATTCATTGCCTTATGAGATGATATTATCTTCTGAATCTATACCGCTTATAGAAATATCTCCATGTTGTGAAAAACTAATTGAAATAGTAAAAGTGAATTTAAATAGAATCAAAAGGATAGAAAAAGCTGCAAGTTCGGTTGAAAGTGATCAAAAGAGTGCATTAGAAAATCTGATTAAGAATTCTTGGAATTATCTTCTAACAAATTTACATAATACCTACTTTTCACAATTTAATGAACCAATTAAAGGAGTAGATGTTCTTGACTTTAGGAATATATGGAATAGCATTAATCATATTAACTTAGCAGAATTTATAGCAAACTCTTACAAAACAGACAAAGTAACCAAAAAAGGCTTTGATATAATTGACCCAATTTGTGGAGATATGGTTTATTTCAATAACAAATTTCTCTGCAGTTTTCTACATAGGGGGGGTGTAATTAACAATCTAGTTAATCTCGAAAACGGAGAGTTTATAGCTTCTTCTCCATCGCCTAGCTTGATTGTAAACTCTGTAACCCAAGAACCCAATTTTGGTTTAATGTTTGATATAGTTTCTAAGAAGTACAGTGGCCAATATAATCTATTCAACGAAGGTTATGTAGCTAGTAGAAAAGATTTGACTGATGGAGTTGAAATCACTTTAAGTGTTTATGCAACGAGTGACATAGTTCTGAAGAAAATTTTTACAATCATAAACGATTCTAACAAAATTGACATTAAATACAGTTTTCAAAATAGAGGGATAGGCAAAGAAGAATTCATTCTTTATAGTCTCTCTAAATTTAATATGGGAGATTATATAGCACCAATATTTTCACAAGAGAATCTCGTCCTAGAAAACATATCAAGTTCAAAAGATTTTGTAATTCTGGAGTTAAATAATGAAAAAACAAACTCAAAGGTAAAAATAACTCTACCTGAAGAGATTAGATATGATAGTAAGAAGCGTTTTCGTAATTTAGAATTAACTCTGAGAATGAAAGTACCAATCTTAGAATTACATGAGACAAAAAATTTTGTTTTTAACATAGAGATTGAGAAAAAATAGAATAATGAGAAAGTAAGGATTTTACTTTCGATTTGTTTTATTCTTTTTGTTAATCGCGTAACCTGTTACTAGGAGAGAAAATAGAATTGATAAAGTTGCATAAGGAGATGTTGATGTTGGTGTC
>JAGLXK010000211.1 GCA_023132955.1 Candidatus Heimdallarchaeota archaeon | reverse complement strand
AGAACAAGAATGGTTGTATTGTATCAATATGCAGATGTGAACAATCTAATGGTTGTAGGTGCAGCTAACAGAACAGAATGGCTTACTGGTACTTTTACTAAATGGGGAATAGATCATTGTTCTGACATGATGCCTTTATTACATATCTACCGAAGTCAACTGGAACAAATAGCAGAGTATCTTGAAATTCCTGATTGTATAAGATCAAAATTTGCCGATCCTGATATAATACCAGGAATAGACAATAAAGAAGAACTTCTTGGAAACTTTGCATTAGTGGATCAGATATTAGTTGCTAGTGAAATTGGATTTTCTTCTGAAAAACTATACAAAGCTTATGGAAAGACTAGTGTTCAACAGATTCTTGCATTGAAGGAACATTCTAAGCATATGAGGGAATCCCCTTATCATAAGAACTAAATTAGAAGAATTGAGATTCAACATCATCCTTTTTGTATAAGCTGTTTCTTTTCTCTATATCTTCTTACAATCAGTAGAGCGATGAACAGTATGAAACTTATTATGTTGAAATACCAGAAAAACGGACTTAAGTAATCAAAGAGATGACCTACAATTCGTAATGTTGGGAGTTCCAAAATATAAACTAGAAGTCTAATTAATAATATAAAACACACATAAGCAATCGCTGTGAAAATATACCTGCGCCAATATTTTATTTCTTCAATCTTCTTTCGTTGCTTCCTTTTAATCCTCTTCTTCCTCTATTTCAGTTTCTTCGTAAATTTCTTCTATTATTTCATTTCTAAGTTCATATAGAACTTCATAGGTTTTTTCAACTATTTCAGAAACTAAATCAGCTAGTTTTGTTTTGGCATCTTTAGTAACAATTCTAGCTATTTTTTCACCTACAATGAATTTTTGAACTTCAGTCATATTTTCTGAGATATCTTCAGGAATGGTTTTTGTAACTTTGTCCTTAACAGCATTTTGAATTTGTTCTACAATAGCTTTAAGTTTCTCTTCAATGATCAACTCTCCTAATCCATCAAATATTTCTTCTTCAATTTCATCCATTACTTCTTTAAAAATGGTTTGTGCTAAATCTGTAGATTTATTCTCTTCAGTCATTTTACCACAAGAGTTTAATCATCATTGGAATAAAAAATCTTTTTATCTGTATTGGTCTCTAAACAACCTAGAAATTCAAAGTCGAATTACACTTTCAACAAAAAATTTCTGGCTTATACTAGAAAATTCAACTCAAAGATAAATTGAAAGCTATTTATAATTGTTTGAATATCATAATAAGTATGGCTAGAGCATTGTCTAATGTTGAATTCCAATTAATGTGCTTTTTTATGAAGTTTCGAGATAAAGTCAATCCTCCTCACAAGATTTTGAATGAAGTTGGAATCCAACCTGGTTTCTTTATACTCGATTATGGATGTGGCCCTGGTAGTTTTAGTCTTGCCGCAGCACAATTAGTTGGTAAATCGGGTAAAATCTTTGCCCTAGACATTCATCCTCTTGCACTAAAGAAAGTAAAGAAAAAAATCACACAACTAGAATATTCTAATATTGAAATAATAAAATCAGATTGTTATACTGGTTTAGGAGACAACTCTGTAGATGTTGCTCTATTATTTGATATTATTCACATGCTGAGTGAACCAGAAAAAATATTAAAAGAAATACATAGAATTTTGAAACCTGAAGGAAAATTATCTCTGACTATTCACGGATCTGATAAAAAAAAGGCGATTAGAGAAGTAGAACAAACAGATTTATCTCAGTTCTTATTTGAAGGAGAACATACTTATAATTTCTCGAAAATTTAAAAAAAGTTTAAGTAATGCTAGACCACGAAATTTATGACATTTTTGAAATTTTTTCATACAAAAAATCTGCGATCCCTGCAGAATGGGTGAATTCATTTGTTTTAAGGTAAACAATTTCAGAATTTTTTATACTATTAGCAATTCTATTGGTGATTTTTGTACGATGCATTTTATCCTCACTTTCATCTACAACAAGCACTCTACTTTCAATTCCTGCATAAGTATCCCAGTATTTGTCAAATGCCAATCTCACAGTGAATCTCTTCCATTTCTTCGCATCCCCCTCATTTATTACTCTTATGTATTTAGCAGCTTGTTC
>JAGLXK010000210.1 GCA_023132955.1 Candidatus Heimdallarchaeota archaeon | reverse complement strand
CATTCAGCAAAGCAGAAACTCTTCGTTGACGCATTAGATATTAAAGGAAAGAACAGATATGGTGGCTGTATGGTCCAAGACATGAATAATGTTTTTGAAAAAACAGGTGTTTTTGGTTATTTCGCACCTAAACTTAGGTTCTGTTATGAAATCCTCCCTTATCTTTATATTCTGTCTAAAGTTAATGGAGAAGGATTCTACATAACAGCCGATGGACACGAAATTAGGTATGAGAATATAAAACCCTTAGACGTAAACAAACTTACATCAATGCACTATCTGCATCAAAGAACTGGTTTTGTTGGCGGTTCTAAAGATTTAATCGAATTATGGCATAAAATAGAAGACTTGTGAATGTTTTCCAACTCTTCTCTTTTCATTTTCTTTTGATTCTACACGAACAAGAGTCAATGAAATCGCTGAATATATCCGTAGGCATGGACCTTTCGAACCTGGTCGTCTTCCTTTGAGTGAAATGGAATATACAACATTACCGGTGTGCTTAAGAAATTGGAGGATAAATTCCACGATTAGTCTTGAATTTCATCTCTTTTTCTTTCTTCCTCTCTTGTTTTTTCAAGTCGTATCTCTTTTTCACTTAAAAGCATGTAAATAAAATATCTTATTGGTTCATGAAGTGGTTGATAGATTCTTGGATTAAAATCATGAAGATGAGTACATAGATCGTCAATAACAAATTCATCTGTTTCAAGGTCGTAAATCAAAGGATAGTATCTACACCCTTCTGGTCTATCCTCATAGATAGAACATCTTTTATCATTTAGAAAGAAGCATTGACCATCTATGTTTCTTAAAACCATAAATCCTTCTTTTTCTACTAGAAACTCATCAATTTGGAATCCTAATTTTTCAATTCTTGTTATGTCTTTTTCTCCTAGAGGCATTTCTGTTTCTAAACAGCATTCATAACAAGTGTCTGTATATGGACAATAGAATTCTAAATCTGGAAGAGTCATTTTTTCACCTTCGTGCTTGAATCTCAATTATTGATTCCATAAGATTTCCTTTAAATTCAATTGCTAATTCTTCTATTGCTTCCTCATTGTCTGCTTCAATTGTCATTCTAATTACAGGTGCAGTGTTAGATGGTCTAATTAGAACCCAGCCTTCTTTCAAGTTGATTCTAACCCCATCCATGGTATTAATATCTTCATATTTTGATAGTAATTTCTTCTTCAGTAAATCTACTGCAGCAAATTTGATATCATCTTCGCAATGAATTTCTTCCTTTCTTAGGGGATACGTTGGGATTTTATCCACTAAAGTTGACAATCTTATCTTTTCTTTATTAAGTATTTCTGCTATCTTAAGGGGGGTAACAAGTGCATCATCAAAGAGAAAATATTCAGGTAAAATAATATGCCCACTAGATTCAACACCCAAGGGAGATTTTTCTTTTTTTGCCTCGATTGTCAAAAAGGTGTGTCCAACAGGAATCTGTTTTACTTTATAACCTAAGGGTTCAAGTTGTTCGGCTACAGATTTTGAACATTCTACGTTTGCAATAATCGTCCCTTCTTTCTTAGATAAGCCATACTGACCAATAATTATTCCTGTTTGATCTGCAGAGAGAATTCTTCCCAAATCATCTACGATTACAGCTCTATCTCCATCTCCATCAAATGCTACTCCAAAATTACATCCATTCTTTGTAACTGCTTTAACCAATTCAGTTAGATTTTTTGGTTTTGGATCAGATGGTCTTCCAGAGAAAGTAGGGTCAGTATCACAATAGATTTTTGTAATCTCAATTCCCAAGGATGAAAAAATTACTGGGGCTGATAATGTGGTGCTACCACCACCGCAATCTAATGCAACTTTCATTTTTTCTGTAAAACTGAATTTTTGTTTGAAAAACTCCTCATACTTATCCTTAATCTCATAGGAAATTGAACTTCCAATTTCTCCCCATCCCACCATAGAATATTTTTCTTCTATAGTTATATCTCTAATCTTCATTAATTCTTCTTCAGAAAAACCAACACCGTCTGAATGATAGAATTTTATACCGTTCCATTCAGGTGGAAGGTGGCTTGCTGTTACAAACGCTGTTGCTGTTTTTTCTAAAAACCACCCCGCATAAAGAGTTTGCCCAAATGCTGTTGTACCTACGTAAACTACATCAACTCCAGTTGCTGTTACTCCAGAAATAAAAGAATAAACTAATGGAATACTAGACTGTCTAATTTCATTGCCCACAACAACTTCTTTGCCCTTTAATGTGTTTTTAACATATGTACCAAAGGCTAAACCTATTTTATACATTAATGGTGGAGAGATATCCTTATTGTAAATTCCTCGTATATCATATGCTCGAAATATATTAGGGGAGATATCTTTGTTCATTGGTTTAAGGGTAAATTAGATGTATAAAAATTTGCTTACACGTAAATCTTTTATTCAAGCTAGAACAATTTTGAAGTTATGCACGTTTCAGTTGTATATATTCTTGTTTTCTTGAGTTCATATTTAATCGGATCAATTCCTTTCAGTTGGATAGTTACAAAACTTAAAACAGGAGAAGACATAAGAAAAATTGGATCAGGAAATGTAGGAGGTCGTAATGTTTACAGAGCAACTAAATCTTCTAGATGGGCATATTTTGCAGGATTTCTAGATGTGAGTAGATCAGTTACAGCTGTTATCGTCCCGTACTTTCTAGCAAACATTCTTTATTTCTCAAAAACTGGAGGTAACATACTATTACACCCATTTATTGACATTCGATGGTGTTTATGCTTGACTGTTGCTGGAATGGGTGCTATTCTAGGACATAATTGGCCCCTTTATCTCTTATCTGCTGGGGGAAAAGGAATCACCGTAGTTTTGGCTTCACTAATTTTCGCTAACCCTATTTTGCTCGGATTTTGGATTGCTTTTTGGCCAGTTATTATAACTATTATTGGTTATTCTTCGATCACTTATATTGTGGTTACAGTTTTAGTAGGTGTAATTGGTTTTTTCCTACCAACCTATTTGTTAATGCCTTGGGCTCCCTGTCCCCTATCACTAGGTTTGCTTCTTATTGGCATATCCTTAATTATGCTTAGTAGACAAAAAGAAAATTTCCAGAAAATTCGTTCTGGTGAAGCAAAAAAAATGAAAATCTGGAAAGGTATCTTTGGTAAAAAGAAACTTTCAGATGAGATGCTTAAATGAATCTAATTGTTTGGTTTGAAAGCAGTTACAGTTACGCTTTCAACTACTTTATTTATGAATGCTAGTTCCTCTTCTTTTGAATCAAATTCAACAGCTTCAACTACATCTTCGTAATCAAAATCTCTTGCTTTATCAGGAATATCCTCTTCCTTTGAAACTTCAATATTAGTAAATCCAGCTTTTTTTATCATTTCTAGATAGACTGGTTTAAGCTCTGCTCCTGCCACACAACCAGCTAAATAACTATCATCCTTCCTAATTGATTCAGGGAGTTCCTGCAATAAGACCATATCTGAGATAGAAATTCTTCCTCCAGGTTTCAGAACTCTGAATGCTTCGTTAAAGACTCTTTGTTTTTCTGGAGATAAATTGATTACACAATTCGAGATAATTACATCGACTAAGTCATCAGCTACAGGAATATTTTCTATTTCTCCAAGTCTAAATTCTACATTACCGTACTCAAACTTACGTGCGTTTTTTCTTGCTAAATCAACCATATCTGGAGTCATATCAACACCTATTACTTTTCCAGAAGTTCCAACTTTCTTAGCTGAAAGAAAACAATCTAATCCTCCACCTGAGCCAAGATCCAAAACAACCTCTCCTTCCTTCATTTCTGCTATAGCTGTTGGGTTTCCACAACCCAAACCCATATTGGATGCTTCAGGGATAGATGATAGCTCTTCCAAAGTGTAACCTATAGCTTTACTAACTTCCTCTATAGTCGGAGTTCCACAACAAGAAGATTCTTTTGGTTGTAATTCAGTTTCACTTCCATAACAGGAAGTATTTTTCTTTGCGACATTACCATATCTATCTCTAACAACTTTTCTAAGATTTTCTTTTTCTATATCTGACGTTTGAAACACCTTAATCTTGCATAATTTCCTTCATTATTGGTCTGAGTGACAATTTGACCATACCATCAAATCTACTGGATTTCATTAATGATATGCTAGCAATCTTTCCTTTTTCATTCATGCTTATGACTACAAGTTTGTCTCCTTCTTTCAAATTCATTTTTTCTCTAAGATTTTTTGGAAGTACGATTTGTCCTCTACCATCTAATTGCACAACACCTTCTACATGACAACATCCGGAACCTTCGCTGCTTGAACTGCGACAATTCTCACTTTGTTCTTTATCACTCATTTTTACCAACTAAAAAAATAATATTTTCAGATATTTATAACTATTCTGAATAATCAGAAATTTCAGAAAATTCTGACGGTGACTTAATTCTTTTGTAAATGCTTTTAATCTTGCTGACAAACGCTAGTACAATGAAGCAAGCATATATTCTAACTGGAACACCTGGTACTGGAAAATCTACTGTTGCAGATCTTCTAGAGGCTAGAGGCTATTCAGTAATGAATGTCGGAAATTTAATCAAAGATGAGATGCTTTATGATTCCTATGATAAAAAACGAGATAG
>JAGLXK010000021.1 GCA_023132955.1 Candidatus Heimdallarchaeota archaeon | reverse complement strand
ATCAAAGAAAAATAAATCAATCAATGCTGGTGGAAGAAATTGTCTAAGATAATTTTCTAAGATATTTATCTCCAGTTCAGATAATTGAGTTTCATTTTTGTATATGCTCAATTCTTCGGAAATAGATTTTGAATCTATCTTCCATTTTCGCATTATTTCATATCTAACACTCTCAGAGTTCTCAACCTTTGTAAACTCTAGATTCAGACTACATTCCCTTTTACTAATATAAGCTTCATTGTTGATTTTCTCTTTTATTATTTCAAGGTATGAATCATTTACAGTTTTAAACCCATACAAAAGTGGTCCATAAAGTGCAATTTTCAAAGCTTCGAGAATAGTAGTTTTTCCTGAACCATTCTTCCCAATAAACACAACAATATTTTTCCTTGCATTATTCGGAAAAATTATTTCATTTTTTCCTTCATAAACGCCAAAATTTTGTAGTGTTAGTTTTTCAATTATCATTTTATGTCACTTTTTTCTTCTAGAGAAATCCAGTCCTGAAAGAGTAGTTTATTAATTTCTTTCATAATATTGGTTCTTATTGCATAACCTAAATTGTTATTCTCAATTGCAATTAATCGTTTAAGAACATCCAAATCAAGTTGATATTTAATTGATAACTCTGTAAGAAGTTTTATATCTTTTTTTTCGAAAAGAGGTATCTCTGTCTCTCCCCAGCTTGGCTGTTTATCTAAAATCTTTTCGAATATTAATGGTAATGAGTCTTCCCAATCTCCTTCATTAATCCAAATGGATCTAATTGCTTTTAACTCATCTTCTGTTATCAGCTCTTTATTTATGGATTTTTCATTTAAATTTGATATTTCCACTTGTAACTTTAGCAATCTAGTAAGTATTTCTTTTCTGGCTTCAAGAGTATAAGGTCCTAAGCCTATTCTTTTGTTTTCTCCCTCACCTAAATAATAAATCTGACCATGTTTCCTTCTTTTCAAACGCATATCAGGATTATTTCTATTTTCTAGTAACCAATTTCTGAAATCAATAAGTTTTTCCAATACTTCCTTTATTTCATCTGAGACATAATCGGTTTCTAGAAATCCTTTGAGAGATTTATCTTCTTTAACTAAAGTACATACCCAACACCCAAATCTAGTATTTCCGCAAGGTCTAGTGTCATCTTCTAAAACTAGAACACATTCTTCTGATGATGAACCACTATACAGCGAAGTAAGAGTTTGGTTAAAGTCAGACATTGTATTTTTTGGATCAAGTAGAAAATCCCACACAACATCAAAAGTAAAATCTTCAATTGGACCATATACATATGCATTTGTTAATGTTGGATGTTTTCTCAGCAATTGATCAGGTACTTTACTTCTCATTATTGAAATGTGCCTTGAGAGGCTTTCATCCTTTCTTACTCCAAGAATGATTATTACTTCACCATGTTTTGATACTTGAGAAAGAATAAATTCGCTTGATGGTTTGATTTTCAATCTATCAGTACACCATCTGAAGTTCTGGAGAGGAACAGGATATCCTTGTCCAATTAGCAAAACCCAATATGTTTCTTCAATTTTTGGTAAGAGTATATGAACTTTAATTGGTAAATCATTAGCTTGAGCAAATTTTCTAACTTTTTCCATAAATTCATTGATAATTGGAATTACTAGAGGATTTTCAACCATCGTATCAGCAGATATTACATGAAGTTCTTTTTTTCTCTCTTCAGGTTTTAATTCTTTAATTGCCATTAAGACTAGCTCTACAACTGTAGTTGAATCTTTACCACCACTATAACCAATGATCCAAGGTCTTTCGTCTGATAGATAGAGATTTTTAATTTCTTGAATTGCATACCCTACAGGATCCATTGACCTTTCCACTGATATTTCCATAGAAAATCCTTCACAAATTTATCCTGAAATCCATATTTAAACCTAAGGTTATTAATCAATTATTAAGTATATTTATTCGATGTTTATTACATTTTTCATTAGACAATACTGAAAAAAGCCTTCACCATTTATCTTGAAATCTATATTTTATGCTCAATGTTCAGAAATTGATTATTGACTATACTTATATTGCTTATTTCTGATCAACTAGATGGTGAATTGTAAACCAAAAATCAACCACAAAGTTTATTTTAAATCTTAGCAAGCTTTAAAGCGTTAGTTGTCTGGGGATCAGAATGTGTTTAATGGATTTAAGCTTAAAAGTTGCTTATGATTCGTCAGAAGACGATTTAATCCAAGACTTTTATGTTCCTGTGTTGTCCTGTGCAATTAAATACTACAGAACAACGGGTTTTTTCTCTTCAACTTCTCTTGCTCTTGCTGCAAGAGGCCTTTTTCCTTTTATTAAAAAAGGAGGAAAGATGAAGATAATTTCAAGCGTCAATATAAATTCTAAAGATATTAAAGCTATAAAAGATGGTTTAGTAAAACCTGAAGAAATCATTGAGAGAATAATATTAGAAGAATTAGAAAATATTGGTGAAGGAGAAAAACTAGATCGCTTTAAACTACTTGCATGGATGGTTGCAAATAATCAACTTGAGATAAGAATTGCAGTTAAAGATATGTGGGATATTGACGATATCGAGATTTTACTAGCCCTCAACGAAGGCATGTTTCATCAGAAGATAGGAATCTTTGTAGATGAACATAATTCGATGATCTCCTTCAGTGGGTCTCTTAATGAAACCCAAGGTGGATGGTATAATAATATTGAGGAATTCAAAGTGTTTAAAAGCTGGGAAGAAGGGGTGAGAGAGTACCTAGAAAGTGATCTTAATAAGTTTTTTTCGTATTGGGAAAATAAATCAAGCAATGTGAAAACATTTTCATTTCCTGAAGCAGCTAAAGGTAAGATAATAAGTTTAGCTCCAAAAGATCTAAGGGAGTTAGCACATCTTGAAGATAGCGATGATCATACTCTTGATAGTGTAGGAATTAAACTAAGATCCTACCAAGAAGAAGCTATTGAGAAATGGTTCCTAAATGGTCAAAGTGGTATTCTTGAAATGGCAACTGGAACAGGTAAAACATTTACTGCTATAAGTATACTAAGAAGAATTCAAGATGAAAAAAACAAGTTATTAACTATAATAACTGTTCCACTAATTCATTTAGCTAGTCAATGGAAACGTGAATTGGCAAAATTTAACATTCATGCTATTGAATACCACAGTCAAAGTAAAGATCCTGTTACATTAGAATTGTTTAATTTAAAACATGGAATCATCGATAATCTTGTGATAATTGCAGTTCATAACACTTTTTCTAGTCCAAAATTTGTAAAAAGCATATCAGATGTTAATTTTGAAGTGCTACTAATAGCTGATGAGTGTCATTGGCTTGGTGCAGAACAGAGAAGAAAAGGCCTATTAGATACTTACACGAAACGACTTGGACTTAGTGCAACTCCTGCTAGATGGTTAGATGAAGAAGGAACAAACCAGCTTTTACGATATTTTGATGGAATTGTGTTCAGTTTTCCTTTAGATCAAGCAATACCTAAATTTCTAACAGAATATAATTATCATCCAATTTTTGTAAACTTTACAGATGAAGAGCTAAAAGAATTTAAGAAAATAACTAAGGATATTGCTATTTTAGCCGATGAGGAAATTGATTTAAAAATTGAACAAAAAATAGGTGTTATTAGAATTGATAGAAGTAAAATTATACAAAATGCTTCAAATAAATTCCATCTACTTGAGGAACTCCTTGATTCGATGCCTTCAGATATAACCCATGTTCTAGCTTATTGTTCCCCTGAGCAACTCAGACATGTTCAGGATTTAATTAATAACCGAGGTTATTTGCAACATAAGATCACACAGGTAGAAAAACTAGCCCAGAGAAATTTGTTTATCAAAAAATTTGCAGAAGGGGAGTATCAATTTCTCACAGCAATTAAATGTCTTGATGAAGGTGTTGATATTCCCGCCACAAAAATAGCAATAATGTTATCAAATTCAGGAAATCCTAAAGAGTTTATTCAGAGACGAGGAAGGATTCTAAGAAAATCGGAAAATAAGCAATATGCAACTATTTATGATTTTATAGTAATGCCCCCCCTAACAGAGATTTCCTATAGTGAAAATCATAAAAAGATTGAGTATCAGTTTATACAAAAGGAATTAAGTAGATACAGAGAATTTGCTAAATTAGCTAAAAATTCAAACGATTGCTTACATATAATAGATATTTATGAAAAACAAGTGGAGGATGAATTATGAGTTCAAGATATAGAATAAACAAATTAATTCTAGACAAGTTAGAGGAAAAAAATATAGATGATGATTTGAAAGAACTTATTTGTAACTTATTAAAATTCGAAATTAGTAACTTCGAAAGCAAATATTCTACCAAATATGAACGATTTATTGAGCAATATCTTAGAAAGAGGGAAAATAAATGAAGATTCATTGTCTAGAAATTGAAAATTATAGACAATATAGAGGTAAGAATAAAATAGATTTTACTCTAGATGATGAGATGAATTTTACTGTTATCTTGGGGGTAAATGGCGCTGGAAAAACAAATATATTGAATGCTATTACATGGTGCTTATATGGTGAAGAAGCACATTTGTTAAAATATAGAGATAAAATGGGTAAGATAAATGAATCAGCACTTGCAGAGATGAATGATGGAGATACATTAAAAGCATGTGTAAGAATATCATTTGGAACCGATACACCTATTTTTATTTTTGAAAGAGAAATAGTAGCACAAAAAAACAATGGAAGTATAATAATTTCCGAGAAAATTCCAAAAGCTT
>JAGLXK010000209.1 GCA_023132955.1 Candidatus Heimdallarchaeota archaeon | reverse complement strand
CTGGGATTATTGGCCTTGGGGTAATTTTAGAGACCCCATCGAACCTGAATTCTGGAGTGGATTTAATAGTTCATTCCCAACCACATTCGTAGAAGGTTTCGATCACGAGAACAATTCTATGGGTTACAATAACTGGTATCCTTATCCTCAAGAAAACTGGTACGGTGATGAAGACATATGGTGGTTTGGTCATGACTTAGGGCTTGCTGTAGGTTATGATATAGGCTTCCAGGCCTCATACGAAAGTGGAGGAAATCCAGTATGGTATGATGGTTGGCTTGCATTAGATGGATATTACGATGGATTTCAAAGTGCGAAAGCTGATGGTTTTAGTACTGGACAGGGTGATTATCTAGCAAACAGAATTCCAGATAAGAGATTCATGGGTTCATTACCAACAGCAACAGATGTCTATGACTTCGGTTACAATTGGGATTATCCCAAATACTACGAAATGTGGTATCATGAAGGTTTTCTATATGAAGGCGCTCAAGAGTACTTCAGAAGAGAATTATACAACGATCTATATGACAATGAATGGCAAACCTACTGGGGTGGCTATGTAGAGGGCTATGAAAATCAATATTGGAATGGATACTGGGATGGTGACGCTGACAAATTAGGTGCATATCCTGGACCAAATTATTGGCCTCCTGAACCATGGCCTGATCCATGGGATGCCAGAGATGCTGGATACCAAGAAGGAATAGTTGCTGGATATAACGCAGGATACGACGATGGATATTATGGATATAATATTGGAGAACAATACTTACAAGGTATGCAGAATTACAGATACAACGCATATTTTGATGGTTTCGCAAATGCAACTGCTGATAAAATAGCAATGCTTCCAGCAAATAATGTACCATCTGCCTTACCATACTCACCTTCAACTGTAGATCCTTATGAACAAGGTGCAAACTTCATTTATGAACGTCAATATGGTGAAGGATATGACAATGGTTATCTATATGCAACTTTAGTTACTAGTCCTGATTCATTGAATTGGCTCTGGAGTGCTGGTCCATTCTACACTATGACTCTACCTGATTTCGAATTTACATTAGGAACTGGTTCATTGGTACCAACTCCACTAATGGATTTCACAATGCTTTCTGATCTAAACATGCTTTTTGGTGAGG
>JAGLXK010000208.1 GCA_023132955.1 Candidatus Heimdallarchaeota archaeon | reverse complement strand
AGATCATCAGACAGAAGACCATCAGGGAGAGGAAACGCTGAACTTCACACTGTAACTTGTGCTAAGTGTAAGAAAGAAACCCAAGTACCTTTCAAGCCCACAGGAAAAAAGCCTGTTTATTGTCGAGAGTGTTTTCAGGATCAAAAATCACAAGATGGCTCTAGACAAGCAAGAAGATCTCCTAGTCGTTCTGGGAGTAGATCAAATTACCAGTCTTCTAGCAGGTCAAGCAATAGATATGATTCTAGAAGCAGAAGACAATCAGAGAGAGGAAACGTTGAACTTCACACTGTAACTTGTGCTAAGTGTAAGAAAGAGACACAGGTACCTTTCAAACCCACAGGATCAAAGCCTGTTTTCTGCCGAGAGTGTTTTCAAGAACAAAAAACACAAGATAAATCTAGACAAGTAAGAAGATCTCCTAATCGTTCTGGGAGTAGATCAAATTATCGATCGTCTGACAGATCATCTGACAAATATGGAGATAGAAACAGAAGACAATCAGAGAGAGGAAACGTTGAACTTTATACTGCAATTTGCGCTAAGTGCAAGAAAGAGACTCAGGTACCTTTCAAACCCACAGGATCAAAACCTGTTTTCTGCAGAGAGTGTTTTAAAAAACAAATGCTAGAAGTTGAATCTGCACAAGTAACTAATAACAATCACGACAATGATACTGAAGTTGTAGAAAGGTTTGGTGATAGACCAGGTCCATATAGACCAAACAAAAGGATGCATCAAACTACTTGTAGAACATGTAATAAGGAGATAATGATACCTTTCAAGCCAAAAACTAACAAACCTATATATTGTCCAGATTGTTATAAAAAAATAGAGTAATAGATAAGATTCAAATAAGAAAGAAACTCACTTTCTCTTTTTTTATGGATTTCATAGGAAAAATTATTATTTTGAACATCACTCTAGTTTTTTGAAATTATGACTAGACTTCTTATTAATGAAGGATTACAGCAAAAAGCTGAAGAAGATCTTCTGAAATTGATGATTGGAGAGAATCTTCAACCAGAATCCTTCTACTACTCTCCTTATATTCTTAGAATGATCAATGAGAAGTTATTGGAAACTGGCATTAGTGTAGGACTTGGAGAAAAAACTGATAGAAATCTAATCGATACTTACTGGAAAAATCTAACTCTTCCTATAGATGTTGATGTAATAATACGAAGAATTGATAGTGTTAAATTAAACTCTTCTCTTGAGTTAATAGTTTTAATAAAGGATGATACAATAAGATCAATAATCTGGGATGATTTGTACAGTTTAAAAAAAATGAAACCAAGAAACGAAAGAGTTTTTCGAGGAACATTTTCACAATTTGGAGATATTTCAATTGATGAAATTTTCAATCAGTTACATGAAATTTTAGAGAAAAATTCTATAAATTTCGAAGTTGAAAATTATGTTTTAAAAAGAGAACAAACAATAAAGGATAATATATTGTTTGAATCTATGCTTTCATCAGATATCAGTTTTTCTTGCTTGTTTTGCAATATGTGTGAGTTACCTAGTAACTATTCAGTTAACCCTATACCAAATAGAACTGAGCAACCTTTCCAAGAATTATTTACTGAGAAAAGGATATGTTTTCCTTCGAATTTAGCTTCTCTCTCTCTAGATGAAGGAATCGAGATATCCTCTGTAGTTAACAAAAGAATCGAAGAATTTTGTTATCCTGTAATTTATCTAAAGAATAAGTCAGGAGATATTATTGATTTTCAACTTGCTCTAAGGCAAAACAAAGGAGTCTGTGTTTTTCAAGATAGTAAAAAAGGGAAATGTACAATCCATGAAAGTAAACCTCTAAGCTGTTTTAGTTACCCTTTCATGATACATAAGGTAGATAACAATCATTTTACTATCGAAGTAGATTTTTCCTGTCCAGGTATAAGAGAAGAAAGTCAGCTTCCTGAAAATCAATTTATGGACGAAATACTTAGAAGAATATCTGAAGAAAAAATTACCGATTTAAACTTCAAGGAACTTCTGTCTTTGAAATGGGATCTATCAGAATATTACAGAGATGGAGAAAGAGTCTTGCAAGATGAGATTAATGAAGCTACCAATTTCATCAATGAAGAATATAGTTCCATGAATGAATAATAGAGTTCAGATTTTTTTAACGTTATTCACCAAAACTATTTATAGATAGAAGAGTTAGCTTTTAGGGTAAACAATGGATTCAAGTCTTAGAAAACAGCTAGCTGAAAAAGCTGTTTCAACAAAAAAGGAAGAAAAATCTCCAGCTACTAGAAAAGATGTTGCATATTTTTTTATCGCTGGTATTGTATGGTCTATAGTTTATCTCTTAATTCCCCTAATTGTGTGGCTTGTTACTAGAGACTGGACTGGTACACTTTCACTTTGTGGGAAAATAGGAATAGGTATGATAGCACTAAGCCTTTTGCTTTTGGCAGGTAGAGATAAACTTGGTGCTGCTACTGCAAGTAGATATGTTCCCACTGGGAAAAGCTCTGCAGATAGTCGAGTAGCTGAAACTGAACGTGAAGCAGCTAGAGAGAGTCTAGTTCTACAGATAATTGCACCTATAGGTGTTTGGCTGCTATTTTGGGGAATAATATTTGTCGTACCTTTTGCATTTGGAGTACCTTTCTTAATGAATTAAAAAAATGAGGGGTCACCCTCTATTTTTCTATTTTATTGGCTGATATTTCTGTTGTCTTCTCCACCCAATGTTCAGGAGTAACATTAATAACTCGACCTTTCACATCCAAAAAGTCACCAAATAGTTTTGGTTTGTCCTTCAGTTTCCTTTGATAAGGTCTTTTAAGGATTAATGCAAATAACCATTCTAGAGACAAGTTGAAGTTCCATTTTTCCCATAGCCATAAAATTCCAAACCATAAGCATATTTCTATACCCATTAGAAGGAAGGTCATCCCTGTGTTTAATTCTAAAGATGCTCTGAACCCTTGATTTGGAAAGATATAATGTAGAATAACTCTTAGAACCGCTTGAATAGATCCGAAGGAGTATACTGAGAGAGATAGAAATCCTACTCTTCTGCTGAAACGAGACCATTTCAATCTTTTCTCCCAATTAATTTTTTCTCTATACTCATGTCTATGCATTAAACCAATAACTACAAACAATAACATACCAATCGTAACCCAGACAAACCAAGTAGGGTGAACATGAAAATCTACAAGCATGAATGGATCAGCTGGTATTCCCTCAACCACAAATAACCAGAATACACCAAAAACGATAGTTGCTCCAGCGAGCCCATATCCCCAGAGTAGGAACTTTTCCTTCTTAGGTTTCTTTTCTTGAGAAATATAAATTCCTAGAATTGATCCCACAGCACTATATGCAAAATTTGGAAACAACGGTGACTCTATCGCATTGAACTGATTTCCCACCATCCGCAAAATATAATCCCACCAACCCTTGTCACCAATTTTTTCTAAATGTTGTCCTGTATGTAGATCAACACCCCAGAAATTATTTGCAGCTTGATGAATTATAGGTGCAGGGAAAATGCACAAACACCCTACTATAGCAAATACTATTGACATCACTAATGGCTTCTTCAGCTTTTTATTTGAGGTTAATATATAGAATAATACTGCAGATATCATTATTGCCCAAGCAATATTTGCGAATTGATCTGCATGATAGATGTTTTGCCATTCAATAGAAGATGTGCCAGTTTCAACCCATTCTTTGGATAATTGCCATTGAGCAAGAAATACATAAAAGAACATTGCCCATAACCAGAGAAGTAATCCCTTAAATAACTCTTGAACTAGAATTACTTCTCTCCTTACTCCTCTTCTTAGTTTCATTTGCATAATGAGCAAGTGAACACATGCACTGATGAGTAGAAATAATCCTCTCCAGTGACCAAAAACAACAATTAATCCCATCATGATGTATCCTGAAGTATCCAGAAGTTCTGGTGTTGTTTCTGCGATACGTTGCACTTGGCTAACTAGCATGAATGTATGAACCATCAAGTTACCAATTATAGCCCACCCTCGAAGAATATCAAAAGAGATGATTCTACTGGCCATAACTATCTGGTTTTAATGAGGTATAAAACTATTTGCTCGATTTCAATATAATTGTGGTCGACTCCTATTAGAACCAATGGTAAGACTACCCCTAGACCTACAAATAGAAGAAAAACGGTAACTCAATTAAACTAATAATTCTCTTTCTCACAGTTCGGTTTTATATATTGAACAATTTTAATTTTTCTAAATTACACATTTAGCATTGCATTCATGCTTAAAGTTAAAACTTTGGACAAGAATAATATATTAATGAGGAATCTTAGTTCTTTAATAGCAGGTTTTTCTCTGATAATTGCCATTATACCTATTTTCCTCGAACCAATCGTTAACTACCACTTCGTTCCAATTTTTAAGATAGCTATGTTAATTATTGCTGTAACTATTGCCCTAATTCTAATAATTAAAAAAGAAAGATTAGACCAAAAATACCTAATTCCTTTGACGATAACTCTTTTTCTTTTTATGGTGGCTGAGATTTTAGCTTTTATTCATGTTTTAGAAGCAAAGTTAGCTTATATTACAATTGCTAATACATCTCTGTTGGATATTTTCATTCATATGATATCTATTATTGCAATAATTCCTTTGTATATTTTGTTAATCAGTCAAATCAGAAAAGCTGAGAAACATATACCAAGAAGAGTGAAGTTATCAAGTCTCTTTGTCACAATTTTTTTAATTATTCTTGTTTCTCCTTTAATTACAGCATTCAGCACAGCAATGATAGCAGCAAAGGATTATTTCAGCTTAGTATTTGGGATAGTGTTTATAATAATAGATCTGGATATCTTAGCAATAGCTTTAACTTTCATCTATCTAAACTGGAAAGTGCGTTCGCCTCTTTTTTGGATAACTATAGGTGTAGCATGGATTTTTAAATTAGCTGGAGATTCATCCAAAGGTTATTTTTTAGCTATAGGTACATATGATATTGGAACAGTTTCTGATCTCTTCATTAATGTGTGTTATGCATCATTTGTTGTTGGAATTGTCACAATGATAGAACAATATGAAAAACCTTTAACGATTTCTCAAATGGAGAAAGAACGTAAACAGTATCAAACTCTCTATGAGGAAATGAACATTTTTGCTAAAGATTTAGTCACAGTAACTTCACTATTACGTCATGATTTGTTAAATGATCTGGTCGTAATTCAGAGTGGTGTAGAATTGTTTGAAGAAACGAAGAAACAAGAATATCTAGAAAGAGCTAAGAGTAGAGTTGATACAGTAGCTAAAAGGTTAGATTTACTCAAATCTGAATCAAAATTATTAGAATCTCTTAAAATTCAACCTATTGAAATTAATATAATTAATAATGTAGCTGAATCCTTTGACAATGTTACAATCCATCCATATCGCTCAAACATAAAAGTTAATGCTAATAGATTGCTTTATCCGATTTTGTTTAACTTCATACAAAATGCTTTCCAACATGCAGGTAAGGGGATAGATGTTGAAGTAAAGATTGAGGAGCAAAACAATGAAATTGTTATTTCTGTTAGCGATAATGGAAAAGGTATTTCTGAAGAAAATAAAAGACTAATTTTTCAACAAGGATACAAAGGAACTGACAAGGGAGTAAGTGGAATGGGATTATTTTTAGCACAAATTGTAATTGAATCTTTTGGGGGTTCGATTAGAGTTTTAGATAATAAGCCACAAGGAACAATTTTCGAAATCAAACTAAAAAAAGCAAAGAAGAAATAGAAAGCCTGAAATTCTTTAAAGTGAAGGTTCTTTTTCAAATATGCTTATTTAGTGACTTGTGACGACAATCCTTAAGTATAAAGAGTCCTTAATGTTGAAATTATGAGAAGAATTATAGCAATTACAAGTATATTGATGCTTTTTATAGTCTTATCTTCTTCTAATACCACTTCTATGATTGATAATGGTGTTATTATTCAACCTATTCCTTCAGGTATCTTGGATCTTACTGCACCAATGATTTTTCTAAACATATCTCAATATAATAGCACAGGTCTTATTTTCGGTGAAATCATAGAACTAGAATCTAACATTCACAACTATACTATCGAGCTAAATGGTACTGATTTAACTTCTAGTGTTGCAACCCTCCAAACTAGCCAAAATGTAACTTTTTCTTTGAATGCGAATAATTATTTTGACACCACACCAGGTTTTCACAATTATTTAGTAATAACTGCCTTTAATGACGCAGATAATACTACAACTTTACCATCATTCAAACAAGGTGGAGGTGTTGGTGGATACGGTGGATTTATGTTTTGCGATGACGCTGAGTGTTGGGGACCAATACCATTCCAACCAGATACTTTAGACGAACAACCACAATACAATAATCTAACATTAACCGATTATACAGCTCCTGTAATCAGTTTCAACTTAATTGGTTTTCCATGTTGTGGGAATGTAACCCCATATCCTACCTATGATCCAGATTCTGGGATGGATTCTGCATTCAATGACTATACTGTCGATGATACTATAACGACATATGCAAAAAATACAGCTGGTGTATCATGCAATGTTACTGTAACTTGGGCAGCTCTTGAGACAATAGACATTCCACCAGAAGAAAATTCTTATGCATTTTTCAGTGGTTTTATTTTTGTAGCACTCTATCTAATTTATGCAAGAAGAAAGAAAACACATAACTCAAAAAGATAATATTATTATTTTTTCTTTTCTTTTTTTTACTATTACCTCCAAAAAAAAATCCGTGTTTTATTGAACAAATATATCATTTACAAAACTGGATAGATTGATTCTATCTTCATAATTTAATGATTCATTACTTCTAGCAGCTTTTTCGATCATCTTCTTGAGTTCTTTGTTAGAACTGAATATGTTGATGAGATTATTTAACTTTTTAATCCCATTGTAAGATTTGCCAACGAAAATATAACTAACAAAGATGTTGTTTACTTTGTTTATTAGAAATGTAAATTCCTTATTTTTCAACCTTTCTTGACTATTATTTAGTATATTAGACGAGGTTTTTTTGACTGATAAGAGGATTTCATCATAGATTCCTTCTCCTAAAATCTCATCAAAATATTCTGAGAAGATAATTAATCCTTGATCTGATTGGATAATAACCATAATTGGTAGCTCAGCTTCACTTTCAACTTTTGGTCCTATAACAGACCTTCTTCTGACAATTTGTTTTAATCTATCTTCTATATGTGACAATTCTAATTTTTCAGCTATAGTAGGGAGTTTCATCGTGAAATCTTCCCACAGATCCAGTTGATCTAATAAATCATCATGTTCATTTGAAATTTTAATAGCTAGTTTTACTATTCCTTTTTCTTCTGCGATTTCCATAGCGTTAGACAAAATATCTCTTGCTTCTTCTGCTTTCAATTCAACAAGTGAGAATTCAGCTTGAAGAAGCATTACCTCGACAAGTAAAGCAAAAGAATTCTGTTTCTTTGCTATACTTTCAAGTTTATTAAGATACTCTCTCACTTCATTCAAAAGGTCCTCATTACCTGTTTTAGACATCTCCCAGATAAGAATTTCAGATAGATTTAGTAGAGATTCAATAGTAATCATATAATCAACAACTTCTTCTTTAGCAAGTTGTTCAAAGAAAACTGCAGATTTTTGGATGTCTCTTTCATTTCCTGTATTTTTCAGATATAAAGATTCTGATAACCTGTATAGTTGTGCAATATTTTGATTTTCAGTTTCCTTTGATAAATTATTCAATTTTTTCAGAAATCCTTCAGCCATTTTATTAAGTTTTAGATCTAAATTAATTTGAATCAAACTTTTAAGAGAGTATGAGATAAGATATACTTTCTTTATCTGTTCTCGTAATTGTAAACTTTGAAGAAAGAATTTTGAGGAACCTTCTAGATCACCTTTTTGTTGTGATAGATTTCCAAGAGCATAATATAAATTACTTAAAGTTTCTAACCTATCATGTTCAATTGCAATTGGTAATGCTTTCCTGTAATTTTCTTCTGCTTTATCCAATTCACCTTTTAGGGAGTATATTTTACCAGTTTCGTACAAAGCTATTGCAATAGCATATTGATCATTAGTTTCTTCTTTAATCTTATAATATTCTTTCAAATTTTTTAGTGAAACATCATATTCTCCAATATCTCGATTTATTGATGAAATATCGAGAATAGCTTTTGCTTTATCGTGAACTAAATTTTTACGTTCATAAATCGATTTGCTCTTTAAGTAATTTTCGAGGGCTTTTTCTTGGTTCCCTGAATGTCTGTAAATGTATCCCATTCTATGGTGTACTATAGCAAGAGAAACTTCATCATTTAATTCCTCGAAGATTAACAGAGATTTACTCACAGTTTCTAAAGCTTGACTCAAAATTCCCTGGTTGTAAAATATTCCTGCTTTGTCCATATAATATTCTGCAAGAGGGCGTCTATATCCCAAATCAGTAAATATCTCGAAACTTTGATCCCAAAAGCTATTCGCAGAATCATATTCTCCTAAATTGTAGAGGGCTTTACCAGTCCATAGAAGACTATTAGCGATTCCATATAAATCTGAAATTTTTCTATTCTCTTTCAAACTCTCTTCAAAGAAATCAATTGATTCAAAGTATTTGCTAGCTAAGACATGGTGCATGCCTTTAACCAAATTAAACTGAGCATTTCTTCGTATATAGTTCTCTCTATCTCCTCGTTTGAATAAAGTCAATGCTTCTTCTACTTGAGTAAGACTATCATCACAAACATCCTTTTGTTTTAGATTGCTGCAGATTAGCGCTTTTTCTAAAAGAATATCTATATGGTAAAAACTGATATCTAGCTCTTTGATATCTTCCAACAGTTGTTCACATAGTATTTGAGCACTATCAAAATCTTTAGCTGTAACAAGAATTGACAACTTTTTGATGTTGAACTTTAAAATCTCCTCAGGATTGAAATTTTCATGCCAAAGGTTTTCTAGAGTATCTTCTATTTTCTCTAGAGCAGTAGCAAATCTACCATCTTTATAGAGATTATCTACCTCTTCTAGTATCTCATCGACATCCTTTGACATATAGCTATCCTCAAACAAAATAGTATCTCTCTTCCTTAAATATAAAAATTACCCCATCAAACTGAATTACATATATAAACGTGGGATTCTCTTTATATAGGTGTTGTAAAAAAATATATATTGTCGGTTCAACCTTTATCCTAAGCAGGAATTATCATGAGTGTAGATAAGTATATAGAGAAATTCGAAAATACTGGAGACATTTTATCTCTAATTTCAGAGTTAAAAAATAAAAACACAAGAGTCATTTCCAGAACAGTCAACGCACTCATTAAAATTGGTGAACCAGTTATAGATCCCTTGATTACTGCTCTTAAGGATGAAGATAAAAATATTCGTTTTGTTGCTTCTAAAGCTCTAGCAAAGATTGGTTCTAATGCTGTTCCACAACTAATTGCTGAATTAGGTAATTCTCAAAGCAAGGTTAGAGTCTGTGCTGTTGAAACTCTAGGGAAAATAGGTAACAAACGAGCTATAGAACCTCTGATAAACACACTAAAAGATGAAAAAGAAGACGTAATCGTTAGAGAATATGCTGTTTATGCTCTAGAAAAAATAGGCGAACCTGCTGCAAAATTTCTGATTACAGCTCTAAGGGAACTTAAAGATTCCGAAGCAATTACTCCTCTGACTGCTGCTTTACATTATAATAAGCAAGAAGTAAGAGAAGTGGCTAATGAGGTTGTACTAAATTTTAGTTACTCTTACCAAGGTTATAGAAATGTAAAGTCAATAATTCAGCGTGATACTGATGGAATTCCTTCGACTCCTGAGAAAGCTGAAGGGATATTATGGAGTAAGATAGGGAACGAATATAGACGTTATAGACAAAAAAGAATAACTGACTTCTTTTAATCA
>JAGLXK010000207.1 GCA_023132955.1 Candidatus Heimdallarchaeota archaeon | reverse complement strand
GAAAGTGAAAAAGAAGATATTTTGGAAAAACTAGTAGATAAAATGAATCTAGAGATAGAAGAAAAGAAAAAAGATTTCAATGGATATGAATACAATACTCCTCTGAACAAAACAGTTTCAGACTTATATAGCATTAAAGTTAAATCAAATTCTAAAGAAACTATAGCAAATCACTACTATGGGCCAATGTATTATAGAGAAAGCAATAGTCATTTACAAATATATATGTGCAAAACAATATGTGGAGAAAGCTTCAATGTGGGATCTGAGGGTGAGTTCAATTCAATTGATGAACTAGAAAACAAGGGATGTCCAAAATGTAATCATAAAGGTCCTTTCTTATATAATTCAAGTATAAAGCTTGAATAGAAAAACCAAATCAAGAGTCAAGTGATTGTATGTCAAAACCATCTAACAAAATAACAATGTGTGCATTGTGTGATAAGAAGCTTGAATTGAATAGTCAAATCCTGCTTAATGGATGCCCTTTTTGTGGATCCTTCAAATTCAGAACTTATAGAGAAAAGTCTTCAGATCAGAAGAAAGAAGAAGAACTTGAACTTATTGTAGAAAAAGAGATTCACCAAACAGATATAAAAGAGGGGGTTGAAGAGATCAGACTTACAAGTGATGGAGTTTTTGAAGTAGATATTGAAAAATTGCTTTCAGAAAGTGATGATAAAAAACCAATTGTAGGTAGGAATAAAGATGGTTCTTACTATATTAAATTTCAAACAGAAGAGGAAGAAAAATAGCTTTTGAAAACCTCTCACTTGTCAAAAGATTTTAAATTAACTGATTATTAATGGGGCAGAGGTAACTTATTTGTCTTCTAAAGAACAAAAGGCTAAGGAAAAGAGGATAATGGATGGTGTTAAAGAGATTCTTGAATTTAGAGGATTTCAAATTAAAAATACCAAAGAAGATGACGATTTCCTAGATGTTTATGCTGATAAAATTTCTGAAGAAAAGGAAAAGATAACTGCAATTGCACGTTTTCCAAAAAATCCTCAAATTGGTGTAAAATTAATTAGACTTTTAGGAAAACTACAAGAGGAAGAACAGCTTGGTGAAGCCCTTCTTATTGCAGAATCACCTTTAACTCATTATGCAAAGAAAGAGTCAATTAAACTGGGTATTGAAATTATAAGTAGTAATAATCCACTGTTTAACATCTTTGATCATGAAATAGTTCGTCAACATATCAAGCTTAAAAGACCAGAAATAAAGTACTTCTTAGAGAGATATCAAATTGAAAGACATCAAATACCTAAAATCCTAGAAAATGATGCAGCTGTGAAAGCTATTCAAGCAAAACCTGGTGATGTTATCAAAATTGTTCGAAATCCAGATATGGGAGAACATGGATCTTATTATAGAGTCGTTATAAAGTCAACATCGCGACTTCGTTTAGTAGAAACAGGAACTATTAAAAAGAAAACAACAAGAAAAACTGCTCTAAAAAAGCCTAAAGAAACACCTGAAAAACCAGTTGAAGAAGAACCAAAAACAACACCAAGTAAGAC
>JAGLXK010000206.1 GCA_023132955.1 Candidatus Heimdallarchaeota archaeon | reverse complement strand
AACAGCTGATTTTACATCCTTCTCTGAATTAGTTGAAGTAGTTAAAATCATGCCTAAATAATTGTTGATTTTGCATTATGAAGTAAAGCTTATATCCTCTAAAATGGTGATATGGTATTAACTTGAACTCCACCATACACTATAAAGGATATAGAGGAAAAACCATAGTTGTAGATTTAACAAAACAATCTTTTCTTGTAAAAGAAACTGATCCCTTGTTGATTGAGAATTATTTAGGAGGTCGAGGTTGGGCGATTAAGTATCTTTATGATAATTTAAAGCAGGGTATTGATCCCCTTAGTCCAGAAAATATACTTGTCGTAAGTCTAGGACCACTTACTGGGACATCTGCTCCTTCAACAGCTAGATATACTGTTGCAGCAAAATCTCCTCTGACTGGGGGGATTGGCTATGCAAATTCTGGAGGACACTTTGCTCCAGAACTTGCTTATGCAGGATATGATGCTATCTTTCTACATGGTAAATCAGAAAAACCAGTATTCCTTTACATTGAAGATGACAAGATAGAATTACGAGATGCATCTCATCTTTGGGGAAAAGATACTTGGGAAACCGATGCAATATTAAAAAATGAGTTATCTGAAAATTTTCAAGTACTATGCATAGGGCAAGGAGGAGAAAATCTAGTTAAATACGCGGCACTAATGAACAATCTATCCAGAGCTGCAGCCCGAACTGGATTAGGAGCAGTAATGGGTTCAAAGAACATGAAAGCTATTGCTGTTAGAGGAACTGGTGGAGTAGAGATAGCCAACCCATTAGAATTCCATGATTTTGTTGATGAAACTCTTAAGAAAATTTATGATGATCCTGCATTTCCAAGTCTTTCATATTATGGCACGACATTTTTGGTTGATTTAGCTTATATAAGTGGAGGACTAGCAACTAGAAATAACCAATCAGGTATATTTGACCAATATGAGAACATTTCCGCAGAAACTTTTGATGAATTATATAGAATTAAGTCTGAAAGCTGCTTTGCATGTCCTATTCATTGTGGAAAGTATTCCAAGGTAAAAACTGGTAAATATGCTGGAACTAAAGGTGGAAGTCCTGAATATGAAACAGTAGTATGTTTAGGGTCCAAATGCGGAATTGGGGATCTTGGAGCAATTCTAAAAGCGAATGAATTAGCCAATAAATTTGGTCTGGACACTATCTCACTGGGAGATACTATAGCATTTGCTATGGAGGCTTATGAAAAAGGTATCCTATCATCAAAAGATACAGATGGATTAGAATTAGTATGGGGAAATGATGACGCTTTAATTGAACTAATCAGAAAAGTAGCCTTTCGTGAAGGAATTGGTAATGATCTTGCTGAAGGAACAAAGAGATTCTCTGAAAAAATAAATGCTGGATCTGAAGAGTTTGCACTTCACATAAAAGGAATGGAACCACCAGCATATGATGTTAGAACTGCAAAAGCTTTCGGTTTAGGATGGGCAACAGCTACAAGAGGAGCTGACCACCTAGCAGCTTTACCTAATTTTGAGTTGCTGGGTTACGAACCTGAAAAAGGTTTGGAATGGTTTGGTTCTGAAAAAGCAGTAGATCCTTACTCTCATGAAGGAAAACCAAGGATGGTGGTCTGGCATGAAAATTTTGGGGCTATAGTTGATTCAGCAGAAATGTGCAAGTATACTTGTTTTTCCGCGTATGCAGTTAGACCAGAAGATATGGCTATTTTTCTGTCTCTCACAACTGGAAGAAATATCTCCTCTGATGAAATGCTTCTAATAGGGGAACGAATATACAATTTAGAAAGATTGTTTAATTTAAGGGAAGGAATAGGAAAAGATGAAGATAACCTTCCTAAGAGATTTACAGAGGAACCTTTGTCTGAAGGACCTGCAAAAGGCCAATATGTAGAGTTAGACAAAATGCTCCCGAAATATTATGAATTGAGGGGATGGGATTTTGAAACAGGATTACCAAAGGAATCCTTGTTAAGGAAATTGGATCTTCTTGAATCAGCAAAAATTTATAATTTAGTAAAGGAGGAGAAATAAATTGAATTCAGAGATCAAAAAAAGAATATTCGTTCAAAAAGAAAAGTGCAATGGGTGTCGGATTTGTGAACTACGATGTTCTTTTGAACATGAGAAAGTTTTCTCTCCTTTTCTCTCTAGAATCCAAGTTATTAAGAACGAAGTAGAGGGGATTACAATCCCTAAAGTATGTGTTATATGTGGGAAATGCATAGAAGCATGTCCAGAGAAAGCAATATCTAAATCTCCAATAACTGGAGCTATTCAGATAAATGAAGAATTGTGTACCGGGTGTAAAATTTGTGTGGAAGCCTGCCCATTTGATGTTATGAGATTTAATCCAGAGAAGAATATTGCAATAACATGTGATTTATGTGATGGCGACCCGCAATGTGTCAAATACTGCCCTGAAGAAGCACTGCACTTTAAATCAGCAAAGGAATTTGCGGAATATAAAAGAAAGGATTTAGTCGCAGAAAAACCAGAAGTTATTCCCTAGAGAATTTGCCGAAGAGATATTCAATTGTCTTATAAATCCTTTTATTGTTCCTTCAAGGCTTCTTCTACATCACCGAAAAATTCTCTATCTGTGATGTAAAGCTCTCTTTGTTTAGTTATGTCTCGTGCAAATCGTACTCTAAGATAAATATAAAATGTAACAAATGAATTCCAGATTTTTGGTGATAAAGCTTTTAGTTTAATGGAACTATACACTAAGACCCCGAGAATTAGTAACCATGCTGGAATTAGATATCCTCCATAGAGTCTTGCCCAGTTATCCCATTTGTTTGGGTTTGAAGCTCTTTCGAATTCTTCGATATTTGTAAAACCATCTTTATCTGGATCCTCATAAGTACTATTTTCAAGTGGATCCAAGAAATACTCCACCTCCCAGCTATCTAGAAGTAAATCTCCGTCACTGTCCTTTGAGTAAGGATCTGTTTTATATAAGTTGATTTCAGCAAAATCATTCAGAAAATCCCCATCACTATCTGGACTTCCATGTCGCTGAAAACTTCCTCCATAGGTCCACCAAGAGCTAGTAGAATTGGCTGACTCAAGTAGTTCAAAACAATGGACATCTTTCTTGTTTGCTCTTGATATTATTACTTCTAGTTTGCCATCTTTGTCAATATCTGCCACCAAGGGAGGATCTGTGTGAATGCCCCCAACTTCCCGAAATAGTAATAATTCCCCCAGATGATTCAATCCCACAAAATTAGCGTTTCCTTCACTGAAAAGAATCTCCAAAGTTTTATCGTTATCAATATCAATTGCACAAGGACTACCTAGACTGTTTGTAGAATTATATCTCCATTGAAGTTGTCCGGTTTCATTTAAACAAAAGATGTTTCCTTCACCTGTCAAGGGGTTATAAGCACTAGATATAACCTCTAGACTTCCATCATTATTTATATCAGCAATACAGGGATTGAAGTCCATGATATTGCTTCTGTTATTTTGTAATTCCTGAGTATATGACCATTCTATTTCTCCATTATGATCAAAACAATACAGATGAAAAGTGCTTCCAACTATTATTTCTGCAGTACTGTCTCCATCAAGATCTGCTACTCCAATTAAAGAATCTCCTCTAATTGTGGGTGATATCCATTTCTCTTCACCTGAAGTAGTAAAGGAATGAAGTTTGTAATCATTTCCGATTAATAAAATATCTAAAATACCATTATTATCAATATCCGCAATGATTGGAGCTGAACCAAAAAAGAGTGTCCAATATCCTGAATATTGCAATGTTATGTTAAAATAAAATGCAAGTTTTCCTTTTCGATTTAAGACAAAAGGTTGACTTGTAGTTTTTGCTGTCGAAACAATAATATCTAAATGCATGTCATTATCGATATCAAAAATACAAGGAGTAAAGTCCTTAAGTTCAGAATCTACAATGTATTCCCAAAGTATTGATCCCTTGTAATCAACGCAGATTAAAGATGATTCTCCTACGATTAATAAATCAATCTTACCATCTTCATCTAGATCTGCAAAGTTGATTTTTCCAGAAAGTGTAGTATCTAAATAAAGAGACCAAATTATTATTCCTACATTGTTCAGACAAAAAACAAAGTTGTTTGTCAAAGCTATAATTTCTATATTTCCGTCTCTGTCAAGGTCAACAAGAGAGGGGGATCCTTTGATGTTTTTACCAAAAGGAGTTGACCATGATGGTCCCAAATATTCTCCTCCTATGACAGTCTCATCAGAACTATAAATTGTAACTGGTATACAGAGTACTAATAAGGTAAAAACTAAAACAAAAACAGCTACAAATTTGATTTTAATTGTTTTTAGCCTATATTTGTACTTTTTGAGTGGCACAATATTGTATTGTATCAGACAGTTAAAAACTTACTCAAAATAACACAGAAATCAGTTTCCACCAGCAATTGCGGGCATAAAAGCTATCATATCTCCTTCATTTAATATTGTTTTGAATCCCTCTAAAAGATTAATATTTCTACCATTTACAATTATTCGATAGTGTTCTTTAACCTCACCATGGATATCGAGGAGCTCAGTTTTGAGAATTTCACCGAATTCTTCAAACATCTTATAGAGTAGATTTTCTACAGATGATGCCTCATAAAAGAATTTTTTCTTGCCTATGATCTCTTTAATTTTAGTAAAAGTAATAATTTCTATATTCGCCATAAATACTCACTTGAATATTATTTCATGATGTGGTTTTTTATTAAGATAAAGATTCTTCTTCCAGTAAATATAGATTTCTCAGTTCTTCCATAGCTTCATGCTGATGTAAGTGTTCTAGTTTCTTTGCTGCATCAAAGTGTTCTCCACAAAACCATTCCATATAAGGCGGATGCTCAACTATCCCTTTCTTTTTAACTCTTTTCTCCCATTTCAAATTAGATTTGGTTTTCTTAAAACTAACAGTCCCTCATTCTTCTGCATGATTAAATCTATTTAGACAGATTTCACAAATTGGTGGCTTCATCTGAGATTATTCCTCTGCAAATTTTTCTTTTAATATTTCTATAGCTTCTGATATTGTTAGATGTGATAATTCCTTAGCTGCCGCATAGTGTTTGTCACAGAACCAATCTGCATAAGGTGGATGACCAGTTAATCCTTCAACTTTCATAGCTTTAATCCATCTTTCATCGCTTTTACTTTTCTCGAAGTAAACTAATCCTCCTTTATCTGAATCTCTGAATTCCTTATAACAAATAATGCAAATTGGTGGCTTCATACAGTCAACTGAAGTGTTCATTATAAAAATTTTAGGGCAAATTTATCTATTCTAATCTCATAGCTCTCCTGATAGCTGTCATTGTTTCTGTTGCCATCAATCTATTATTAGAATCTTCATCATTCCTAGCTATTTCTCCTAGAATGTCTATTGCATTTGGATCTTTTAGAATACCGATGTTGCTGATAGCTTCAAATCTTACTCTTGGATGATCATCGTCCAAAGCCCTTAAATTTACTTCATAAATCCTAGAATCCTCTATTTCCCCTATATCAATTAGTTTTCTTATTTCTTGCAAAGCTTGTAATCTAATTTCCCTATCTTGATCATCGTAAGCTTTTATTAAATGAGGAACAGGATTACCTTCAACACGATAAGTTAGAAACTCTACAACAACTTCCTTAACTAGCTTATTAGAATCTAGAACATATTTAGCTACAAGGGAAGCTGGAACTTTGATTGGAAATCTTAGTATAGTTGACTTAGCTTCTTCTCTGACTGATTCAGTATCATCTTTCAATCTCTTAAATAATGGTTCAATTATAGTTAGGTCATCAAAATTCTTTAACGCTTTAGCTGCGGAATATCTAACTTGAGGGTGTTCATCATCTAATGTGTGAATAATGAAGGAGAGAGTATCTGGATTTTTATGCTTACCAAAAGAATCAATAGAAGCTTTCCTTACTCCCCAATTTTCATCTTCCAATGCTTGAGTTAATGCAATTAAGGCTTGATTATCAACTATATCACCAAGGATTTCTGCTGCATAAATTCTAACTTCGTGGTCAGAATCTTTCAATGACTGGATTATCTTTTGTTTTGCAATTTCTTCACTTCCAAAAGGAGCTAATTGTTCCAATGCAAGTTGGCGGAGAGCAGGACTTGGATTTTCCAGTAGTTTAATTATTTTCAATATCTCATCATTTAACATCCAAACACTTCAAGTAAACATTTCATGTCAAAACAAAAAACTTTGGTTTTAGGCGTATTATCTAGGATTTGGTAATAATTTAAGTACAAACTCTTAAATAAAATTACCCCCACATATTGTATCATTCTCTTACTATCATAATTTCAGAAGGGTGACATTATGCTTACAATTAGACAAAAAATCTACTATTCGATATGTAGAATGGGGATTACAATTCTACTGAATGTGGTTTTTGTGGCAACCTTCTGGATGTATACCAATCAAGTGAATTTAGATCCTGTTCTCAATGGCATAGGCAATGCTATTGGAAAAATAGTAATAGGTTTCTCTTCTGTGGTTGTTGGTATTGTTTCTGATTCTCTATCATCAAAATCAAAACTTGGAAGAAGAAAATTCTTTATCTGGACAGGGGCTCCTGCACTAGCTTTTTCATTTGTTATGTTATTTACACCTCAATTTATCATCCCTTTAGGAAGTCAAACAATGAAGTTTGTCTGGTTATTAATATGGAATTCATTGTTCCATCTATTCTATGGATATCTTGTGATTCCTTATCTATCTTGGATGCCTGAAATAACTTCAGAAGATGAAAGAGTTCAGTTATCTGGTTTGATGAATACAGTCAACATAATTGGAGGTGCAATTGGTGCTGGTTTTGTTTTAGTAATGTCTGGTTTTATTAGAGACGATCCTCAAGGTATCTATGGTGAAGCTGGAAAATATTTATTGATTTTCGCACTTCTTTTTGCAGTTTTAGAACTTCTATTCTTTTTACCAGCATTATTGAAGATTAAGGAAAAGGAAATTGAAACTAAGAAGAAGAAAGCTTGGAGTGAGATAAAAGTTGCACTTCGTAACCGAAATTACATGATTTGGGTTGGAGGATTTACCATTCTCAATGTTGGGCTTACTATCGTAGCTGCTTTAATTCTAGATTTTCTGGAAAAGGTTCTAGGCATTGTTAATGCTATGGAGAAATTTCTTTTTGGAGCAATAATGCTTTTTGTTTATATACTGAGTTTCCTTTTCTGGGGAAGATTTTCTAAGAAATTTGGTAAGAAATGGTCATTGATAATTGCTTTCACATGGCTGTTAATTTGGCTACCAATTACTCCACTTGTCGGTAAAATTCCACTTATTCCTCTCATAGTTCAAGGGTATGGTTTTGGTATTGGGGCTGTATTCGGTGTTTCAGCTGTTTATCTTTTTTCATACGCGATTTTAGCAGACTTTGCTGATAAAGATGAAAGAGAAACTTCTGAAAATCGTTCAGGACTCTATACAGGTTTCAAAAGTTTACCTTTCAATATAGCTCAAGCAATTGGATTTGTAGCAGCAGGTTTTGTGCGTGGTTGGACTAAAGTTGTGGGAAGCGAAACTATAAACATAGGGCTTGTTTGGATGGGTCCTATTTGTGCAATTTTCATATTATTATCTCTTCCAATAATCTGGAAGGGGGACTTTGATCCATTTATGAAGGATGAGAAAGTAAAAACAACATCAATTTTCAAGCAGATATTCTCAAAGAAAAATTGAAAATTGGGATTTAGATGATTCTAAAGACTAATCAATTAATGAATATAGAAAAGTTAAAATTTAATTTAAGAAAAAGCTATTGCTTTAATAGAAGAGGAAGAAAAGAAAGGTTAGTAGTTAAATACACCATTTTTTGCAGCTAAAGTTAGTTGATTTATTCTGCTGTAATTATTTTCTAACTCTTGAATTAGTTTCTGATTTTTTGTTTTTCCAGTTTTGATTTTTATTACCATTTTTTTGCACCTAATATTACGTAACCACCTCTTTATTAAAGGATTTTTTTAATTAATTAGATTAATGATTAAACTATTTGGTCGAATTGCGTAACTGGATTCGAACATAATTTAGTTAATTCCTTAAAGATGTTAAGGGAGAAGTGCAAGGCTTTAGCTGGATGGTTAAAGCTCAAAAAATGGCCAGCACACAAACTTTAAGACGCAAATAATGAAACCAACTTATGAAAGAACTTACCTTGATTTCATGGAATGTGAATGGGATAAGAGCTGTTTCCAAGAAAGAAGTTTTTGAAAAACTAAAATTTAATGATTGGTTACACAAGGTTTCTCCAGATTTTTTAAGTCTTCAGGAGACTAAAGCACATCCAGAACAATTAACTGGTAAGTTACTAAATCCTCAAGGATATCTAAGCAACTGGTCATCAGCTGAAAGAAAGGGATATAGTGGTGTTGTAACTTATTCCAAGGTTAAACCAATAAGAGTAAACACAAAATTAACAGTTGAGAGGTTAAATAATGAGGGTAGACTAATTGAAACAGAATTTCCAGACTTTGTTTTATTGAATGTCTATTTTCCAAATGGTAAATTAAATGCTGAAAGACTCAAATACAAAATGGATTTTTATGAAGTATTCTTGGAGCATGTGATTGATCTAAAAAAACAAGGGAAGTCAGTTATTATCTGTGGAGATGTTAATACAGCTCACAAAGAAATAGATCTAACTCATCCTAAATCAAATGAAGATACATCAGGCTTTCTTCCAAAGGAAAGAGAATGGATAGATAAGCTAGTTTCTAGCGGATTTATAGACAGCTTTCGATATTTTAACAAAAAACCTGAACATTATACATGGTGGTCAGTGAGGAATATAGGTGCTAGAGAGAGAAATGTTGGATGGAGAATAGATTATTTCTTTGTTTCAGAAGATTTGATTGAAAAGGTTACTGAATCTAGTATGCTTTCAGATGTGCTAGGATCAGATCATTGCCCATTGATTCTAAAACTTAAACTTTGATGTTTAAATTTTTCTTGATTTTATTACCATGAAATGAGGATGCAGTTCGTAATCCATATAGGTGTGTCTAGGAAATTCTGTGACTAAATTCTCAGAAGGTTTTGGTTCGCTCATTTCTTCAATTATCAGTTTATTTTTTACAAGGACACTGATATAATCACTTACTTTTCTTGGAAAGTGGAGTAAGGGTGCAAACACTTTACCATATTTTATTAAAACTGGACGTTCATCAAAGTAGTCAAAAATTACTCTAATTTTATCTTCATTTCTTTGACTATCTTTAGGAACACGTAATGAAGTAGTTGTTGGCCAAGCAAAACAAGGATGAGTGATGCTAAAAACAAACAATCCATCTTTTTTCAAGACCTTTGATATTTGTTCGATTGTAGTTTTATAGTCGTTGATATCATGCAAAGCCATATTACAAACAACTTTATCAAAAGCCTCTTCCCCAAATTTTCCTATAATCTTTTCAGCATTAAGCTTTAGATATTTGATACCTAACTTATCCTTCTCTTCCTTTTTAGTTGCATATGTTATCATATCCGAGACATCTATAGCTGTAACAATTGCTCCATTTTTTGCTAAATATCTTGATGTGGTCCCTTCGCCGCAAGCAACATCTAGAATTTTATCACCACTTTCTACATCTATCATTTTGTAGAGACTAGGTAAAATCATATATTTGTGGTTGAAATCTCCTCCTTCAGGCCAATTTGCTCCCCAAGTTGGAGCTAGTTCGTCCCACACTTTCTTGGGGTCATACTCTTCTAAACTTTCAAGTCTTTGAAAATCAGAGATCTTTCCAATTTTCATTATTCTTTGAAAGCCCCATGCAGGATGAGGAAATTCCTTTACTTCAGCTTCCTCTGGGTGGATTGGCATCCAGACAACTATATCCTCAGAAGGGATTATTTCTCCAGTTTGATAGGGATGAATTCCTTCATATTCTGCGAAATCTAGCCCGGGATTCATTTTTCCACACTTTTTACATGGGATGTTATAGTAGTAATCATAGATAAGAAAATTCTTCTTAACCATCTTTTCTTCTACGCAGCTAAGACATGTGAATTCTTTACAATCAGAACACCAAGAAATTCCATTAAAATGTATCAACTTAACACATTGATTACACTCATATTTCCAATGAAGGAAACAACGAGGTGTGAATGATTTTTCATCCATAGAAGCGAAATTCACTGGATAATCCTTTGCAAGCTTTGTATATTCAGAACAGTAGAAGCATGTGATATATTCTGAAGAAGACATAATGAAAGAAAAGAAAACATAGTATAAAAAATACTCTATGCCTTATTTCTTTGCTTTAATGAAGAACCAATATTTGTTCACTTTTATTTCTTCTATAATAAAACCTGCTTCTTCAAGGTACTCTATGTAAGTTTCTTCTTCCTGATATGTTATTTCTGTTCCATACCCGGTGTTGAATTTTTCTTTAACTGGTAAAGATATTGTCAATACAATAATAAACCTCTCTTTATCTGTATCAATTTTTGCATCCCAGATCCAAAATTCTCCCCCAGGAGATATAACTCTATAAATCTCTTTGATTGCTTTCTTTTTATCTTCATTAGACATGTACATACCACAGAAAAAAGAAGTCGCATTGTCAAATTCTCCATTTTCAAATGGTAGATTTAACGCATCTGCAACCATCCAATTTGCCTCAGGAGCCTTATCTTTTGCTTCATCGATTTCAGTTTGAAGTTTATCTATTGCAGTTATTCTTTCTCTGCCGATTTGGGCTATAACACCTTCTCCTCCCCCTCCAATATCGATAATTGAACCAGAAGGAATTTCAGTAATGGTTATTTCTTGAAAAGGAGTAACTTTGGTTGTGTTTGGATCTACTCCTGGGATTTCAGGAATATTTTCTGTTTCAGCCATAATTTATGATGATTAGAAGATACTTATAAATTTCGCTTCTAAGGGCGTGAAATTATCTATTTTCATTATTTTGCAAAGAGGGGCTCATTCTAATAAGGGTATCATTACAAGAACTTCCCACCTTCTCGGCAGTGGAAATGACCTATTTTTCTAGTGGAGAAAAATTAGCTAAAAATTACTTTATTCCAACTCCTCGTATTCCTCGATGAGCTATCCAAGCTACTACTTCCTTTCTAATTTCATTAATCCCTTCAAGTGTTACACAGGAGGAATTTATAGCTTTGATGTGATTAACATCAATTGGAAGATTGTGGTCTGCTATATATTCATAAATTGTTGAGATTATTTGATCTATATCCCTTTGCTTTGGTTTTTCAAGATCTACTTTATTTGGAACAAGTAAAATTAAAGTGTCTTCATAAATCCATTCTTTTACAATTGCAAATCGCAACCATATCTCTAATGACTCAAGTGTGCTAAACCGAGATACATCATAAATTAATAATAACGCAGATACTCTCAACAAAGCTGGGAAACAATCAAAAACAGATAGAATTTCATTAAAAGTTGTACTTCGAGAAGAAGCTTTTTGCCTTTGACCTGGAAATACGTAGAATTGCAAAGTTGTTGTGACTGGTAAGTTATCTACTTCTACGACCTCACTACTAAATTCTATTTCAATATTGTAGGATTTTTTAGTTTTTAAAAGTATGTCATTTAGTTCTTCATCAGAGACTTCGGGGTTAATAATTAAGCGTGATAATACTGACTTTCCTGTGAACCCATCTCCTAGAGGAATAACTGAGCCAGTAGCATAGTGCTTAATTTCATCCGCCATGTTTTTCAACCTATATTGAATGATTTACAAAGTTCCCCAAAGGTATATTTCATTTGAAAGGTTAAAATTCTTTTCAAAGCAGCAACCATTATTTAGTTCCTATTACTTGGATTCCAGTTTCTTTCTAAAAGAGGAATATAATACTTATGCAAAGTACCAATTTATATAAAAGTACAATTAGTCTTATATTCAGTTTTTTGGATAAAATTATGCGAACTGATAATTCTTCAGATTTGAAATATACTTTTCTTTCTTCATATTCATTCAGAAACTTTTAAAGAAACAAGAAGACATTACTTCGTTGACTATTATTAAGTGTGATAGACATGTACGAACAATTCAGAGAAATAGGTCCACATTTTGAGTTATCCGAAACTCATAAAATGGTAAAACAGAGTGTGAGAGAGTTTGCAGAAGCAGAAATTGCTCCTAATATAAAGGAATGGGATCAAGCACATACTTTTCACAGACCCATCTTAAAAAAGATGGCTGAACAAGGTCTTCTTGGCATTAGTATACCCGTTAAATATGGCGGTGGTGGTCTTGATTATATTGCTTTGGCTATAGCTTGTGAAGAATTAGAACGAATTGATACCTCATTTAGAGTGATTTTATCAGTTCACAATGGATTAGTCTGTTCAACAATATGGCAATGGGGTAATATGGAACAAAAGAAACAATACCTACCAATCTTAACATCAGGAGAGAAGATGAGCACATATGGTTTAACTGAACCTGCTGCTGGAAGTGATCCCGCAGGATTGAAAGCTACTTGTCGTCTTGAAGGTGATGAGTGGATTGTTAATGGAGAAAAAATGTGGATAAGCTACACAGAATCTTCTGATATTTTCCTTGTCTTTGCTTATGAAATAGATGTTCGGCATAAAGGTATGAGAGCTTTCATAGTTGAACGTGATTTTGGTGGAGTAACTTCAGGGAATCTACATCATAAAATGGGTGTAAAAGCTGGTGAGACAGGATGGGTTAATTTTGAAAATACTCCTGTTCCAAAAGAAAACTTGCTTGGTTTGCCTGATGAAGGTTTCAAGGTTGCCATGGCTGCACTTGATTGGGGGCGATATACTGTTGCTGGTGGTGCAGTTGGTGGTGCAAAAGCCTCGCTGGAAGCAGCTGTAAAATATGCTAACGAACGTGAAACTTTCGGTAAAAAAATCGGTCATCACCAATTCATTCAAGGTATGATAGCTGAAAGTGTTTCCGACATTGAAGCTGCTGAGTTATTTACTTGGAAAGCTGGTTGGACAAAGAACTTAGGAAAGGTAAATACTAGAGAAACTTCTCTTGCTAAGTGGTATGCAACAAATGCAGCTGTTAGGTGTGCTGATAGAGCTATTCAAATTCATGGAGCATATGGTTTTTCAGATGACTATCCTGTTGCACGTTATTACAGAAATGTTCGTGGAGCAACTATATATGAGGGAACCAATGAAATCCAGAAAATTATTCAGGCTAGATATGAACTTGGATATTATGAGGATAAACCTCTTAGATGTATGCCTCCGAAATATGATCCAGATGAATGGGCAAAAGAAGACACAGATAAATTCTAATTTCTCATTCTCTCTTTCTATTTTTTGTGGTCTTTCAAAAAGATATTAAATCTGGTTTTGAAATATTAAATCATATGACAGAGGAAAATGAGTTTATTTTTCTTTATGATTTATCAAATAAAAAATTAAAGGAATCCTTTTACGATTATAGTGATATTATCATCAAACATTGGAATTTTCTAAAGGACTTGAAGAAAGAAAAGAAATTAGTTTTTGCAGGTACTTCCCTTGATAATTTCTACGAGTTTGTTGTAATTCACAATATGAGTGAAGAGGAAGCTAAAGGAATCATCAAGAATGATCCATATGTTTACAATCAGTTACTCAAAGTTTCTCTTTACAAATTCAAAGCTTCACTTGTTACTGAAGAAGAAGTTCCAGAAGTACTGGAAGAGGAATTTCTTGATATTGAATCAATATATGATGATGAAACTAAAATCTATATGGGAACAATAACTGGACGATCAACATTCATTAATGATATGACTGAAGAAGAGGGCAAAATAATGGAAATTCATTTTGAACATTTGAAAAGTAAGTTTGATGAAAAACAAATTCTGCTTGCAGGTCCAATTCTAGCTGAAGGCCAATTTGGTTTAACAGTATTCACTGCAAATAGTCAAAAGGAAGCAGAAAATTTCGTAAGAAATGATCCTGTTGTGGACGCTGAAATAATGAAACCTGGAGTTCATCCATTTCGAATTTTCCTTTTAGGAGAAAAATAGCCGTTTAAGAGAATTTTCTTCCAATCTCTTTTATTACATCTTTCATAATCTTGTTGACTTCATCTGCAAGTTCATTCAGCTTATCTACCTTAACTACACTCATAGCTTCCTTCGGATTCATTGCAGAAACAACTATTCTTCCATTCTCGTTTTCATATATTATAACATTGCAGGGAAGTAGAGCACCAATTTCAGGTACTAGAACTATTGCTTTATGAGCAAAAGGGGGATTACATGCTCCTAAGATCTTATATGGGCGAATATCCGCATCAATTTTTTTCTTTAAAGTTTCTTGAGCATCAATTTCTGTTAAAATTCCAAACCCATGTTCAGCTAAAATGTCTCTAGTAGCTTTTTCTACTTCACTGAATTTATCATAACCAACGTTTAATTCTGTGGAAATAACAAGAGCCATAATTATCCATTATATCTGAACCAAATAAGTTTTTACATTTGTTAGATTTTAGTTTAAACTAAACCAGTACTTCAGGAATGTTATTTTTAATATAATCCATTGACTGAATAGCTTCCTGTAAATTAAGTTCATATACTAATGGTCCAGCAAAGTTCTTTTCAAGAAGTTTTAGCAGTAATTCTCTTACAGGAAGATCATATTCCCCAAGAGGTTTATGATCAATTCTGGGGAACTTTCCATCGTGTAAATGAAGTTCAATTATTCTATCATAATATTTGTCTATGAATTCCATAACGGAAATTTGACCTGAAAATCCAGCTAATAAATGACCTGTATCAAAACAGATACTCAAATCCATCTGTTGAATGATTGGATACATGAGGTCAAATGGATATTCTATGTTTTCCACCGCAAGTTTTCTTGATGGAACATTTGTCCGTTCTAAAGTTTCCTTTATGGTATTTGCAGCATAAGAAGTGAATTGTTGCATCATAATTCCTTGTGCAAATTCTGGAAGACTCATGTTCATGAATTCAACTGTTAAAGCTCCTGTAGGATGTAAAACCCAGCAAAGAGGATCCAAGGCCTTTGTTATTTCAATAACATCTACAAAACTATCAACTGATGCCCTTCTAATATGTGGAGAAAATGCTGCAGGTTCTATTGCCCACAAGGGTAAATGAACAGAATAGGAAATGTTTTTCTCTTGTTTTAGCTCTACTAACCGAGAAACTGTTTCAGGGGATAAGATTCCTGGTAGAACATAAATAAGATCTCCAGTTATCTCAATATGCTTGAAACCAGAGTCAATATTTTTTTCCACAATCTGAACATAGTTAAGTTTAGACATATCAAATTGTCCATCTTGAAATAAAGAGAAGAAGTCAGAAAATTCAAAAGGTCTATTCCCAAATAAAAGAGCCATTCTATTCACCTATCAATGAATCTTTAGATTAAGATAATTATAAAAGAGTTTTGAGAAAAAAAGGAGAGATTTATTATCTCATTTTATCCTTATAATAGTAATTTGGTTTATATGTTAATGGCCATTCAGGCTCATTATCCAAGATTTCCTCTATTTGTATGAGAATATCTTTAGATAGTTCAACATCCGAAGCTTTGACATTTTCAATTACATGTTCTGGTTTAGTAGCGCCAATTATAGCAGAAGAGATTTCTGGTCTTCTTAGTATCCAAGCAAGAGCTAATTGTCCAAGGGGTATATCAAGCGATGAAGCAATTTCACCGAGTTTTTTAACTTTTTCAATTGTCTCTTCAGTAAGATTTTTCTTCAGAAATTCTGATTTATCAGCTCTGCTACCTTCTGGAATACCATCATTATATTTCCCAGTTAAAAGACCTTGAGCAAGAGGAGACCAAACTGTGAATCCCATTCCATGAGTTTTAGCTACAGACATGATTTCCATTTCTATATGTCTTACCAACATGTTGTATAGTGGCTGTTCAACAACAGGTTTATGTGCTCTAATATCTTTAGCAATTGCGTTTGCTCTTTCCAATTGTGCAGCTGTCCATACTGAAGTTCCCCAGTATCTAACTTTACCATCTCTTATCAGGTCATCTAGAATTTCTACAGTTTCTCTTAGAGGTGTCATATAATCATATCTGTGCATGAAGTAGATGTCAATGTAATCCATATTCAATCTTTCAAGAGTACCTTCAATTGCATTCAAGATATTCTTACGACTTAACCCCCAATCATTAACATCATAATCATTCATTGCCCAGAAGACTTTACTAGAAATGACTAGATCGCTTCTATTGAAAGTTTCTTCAGCGAGGAAATCAGCTATTACCATTTCTGCTCCTCCCTTTGCATAAATTTCAGCTGAATCTATAAAATTGATACCATTTTCAATTGCAGCAGTCATACATTTTTTTGCTATTTCATCTTCTACTGATCCACCATATGTTAACCATGAACCTAAGGAAATTTCACTGACTTTTAATCCTGATTTTCCAACTTTTCTGTATTTCATAAAATCACTTGCTTTAAAACTTAACCTAATACAACAAAAATATTCTAAAATAAAAAGTATGTGGATTTTCAAAAAAACAGCATTAAACCACCCTTTTTGGGATCTATAAGGTTAATTCCCCAACTCATAGGTTCTGTTGGTTAGATAAATGTTATCTCCCTGAAGAAATTAAGTTCCTCTGATGACATCCTATTTGGGTACTTGAATTTCTTAATGTAGGTGTGAAATCTCTTATTCATAATATCATTTTTTATCAAGTGCTCTGTTTTATTTTCTGGAAAAACCACAGATACTAGATAGTATTGCTTACCTTCAAATCGTGGATCTGATTGCAGATCATCTTTGCCCCAAAATGTAAAAATTATCGTGCTGTGGCTAATGATTGAAGGTGCTGGAAGCGGTCCATAAACACCAGTTTCATATCTTTGACCTTGACCAACTGTAACATAGCAGAAACCTATGAATTCATCCAAGTTTACGTCAAGAGATTCCAAATCTGCTTTAACAACTTCTCCTCCTTCCATTCCAAATCGAAATAATCCGACACCAACTTCTTTGCTGTAAGCAATTTTTCTTTTGAAATCGATATAGTCTGATGTTTCCTTTGTGTATCGAATGATCCTAAGTTTCCGTTTTTTACTGAAAAATGAAATAATATAGATTAGAATCCCTAAACCAACTAATGGAAGTATAATGACTATTATATAAAAATACCAATTTTGTTTTTCTATTTCAACTCGTGGTATTTTTACAGGTTCTTCTAGAGGGTACAAATCAAATTCTCCCCAGAACCCCTCAATAGCATAATCACCAGATCCCCACCACTCATTCCAAAAATTGCCTTCTTCTATTTCCTCCTCATACCAGAAATTATTGTTTCCATTTTTTGAGTATGCTTGGCTTAATCCCCCAAGATTATTTTGAACAAAATTATTGTGATGAATCAAATTACTTGAAGAATAATTCAACAGTATACCATATCCAGTGTTAAATTCTATAAAATTGTAGGTTATCTTACCTTCAATTGAGTTCAATAAGTAGATTCCTTTATCTCTATTGCTTGAGATACTGTTATTGTAGATTTCAAAATAATGTGATTCATCCAAGTAGAATCCTATCGTGTTGTTTATTACTTTATTTTCTTTGAGATGAACAACTTCTGAATCCTTAAAGTGGAAAGCTGGACCTAAATTTCCATAAAGTTTATTTCTTTGAATGTCACCTGTATTAATCTCCCAAAGATAAATTCCTGATTTTTTGTTATCAAAACAATAATTCTGTTCCAAGATTGGATTACGGCTAAAATACACCTCTATTCCAACTTGGTTTTGTTCACAAAGATTATTGGAGATAGTAATATCATCACTAAATCGGATAGAAACACCATTTTCTTTATTTAGAGAAAGTATATTATTCGAAATAGTTACATCATCTGAGTCTATACAATTTATCCCGTTTAAACCATTAGAAGTAAGAGAATTATTATCTATTAACGTTCCCGGCGCATCCCAAAGGTCTATACCATAGGTGTCATGTTCAATACAAGTATTATTTCTTATTTCTGCTGTACCACGAGCAATCCATGATATCCACATCCCTACTTGTTTAACTTTAATGAAACAATTCTGAATAACAAAATACTTAGTTGTATCGCTGATGTTTATTCCGAAATTTTGAATTTCAGATGATATATTGTAGTTCTCTAATCTATAGGGGTCTGTTTTTGTCCCACTTCCTGGGAAGACTGAAAAGTCATTATCATTGGTTATATGAATTGGATCACTTTGTATCAAAAATGTTTGAGGTTTTGTTATTATAGTGAAATCATTTGCTTGAACATTAGGACCTTCTCCAAAAATTGCAGTTGAGGGACTATGAAAACCTATTCCAAGTAATATGGTCAGCAAAAACATAATCTTGTAAATTTTCCCCAGAGACATTTGATTTCTAGTAAATATAATGTAGTGGCTGCTTATAAAATTCTACTATTTGTTTTGAATATGTATAATTTACCGCTAATGATACACAAATAAATTCTTAATACTCTTTATTCAATTGTCTCACGGGTAGTTAGATGAATTCTGAAAATGAAGTTATCGCTTATTTTGAGACTCCTCGGAATCCCTTGCCATTGAACTATATAGCTAAGGGTGTTGAGGGAGTAGAAACTATTATTGCCGCAATAAATCCTCGTGCTACTGAGGAAGTTATTATTGGAATATTGAGAGCTGCAAAGCAATCAAAATCTGTCGTGATATTTGAACTAGCTTTAAGTGAAATGTCACTCAGTGGAGGATACACTGGTTATACTCCAGAGAAATTTGCTCAACGCTGTAAATCTGCAGCAGAAAAAGAGAAATGGTTTGCCTACTCATTACATGCTGATCATTTGACCTTAAAGAAAGGTACTGATGAAGAAATGTCTGATTTACTGAAAGAAATCAATGCTCGAGTTGAAGCAGGATTTACTGGTTATGCTATTGATACGTCTTTTCTCTTTAACGGAGAGGAAGAAACTGTAAAAGGTCAACTAAGTGACATTTTATCGAAAGGTCTTGTCTTGTTTGAGTTTCTCAAAGAAGTGATGGGTGAAAAACCATATGGCCTTGAAGGAGAAGTGGGGGAAATTGGCATTACAGAGTTTACAACAGTTGAAGAAGCGATCCACTATGTTTCCTCCTTAATTAAGAATGGTGTCATAATTGATTATCTAGCTATAGCTAATGGATCCACACATGGTGTAAGTGTAGACGCTGAAGGCAAAGTCGTTCCACAACTAGGCATTAATGTTAAAAGAACAGTTGAGATAGTAGATGAATTCAAGAAATTGGGAATAAGAACAAGAATTGCACAACATGGAATCACAGGAACTCCAGTTGAGGTAATAGCATCAACTTTTCCACATGGAAGTATAACAAAGGGTAACATAGGTACTTTTTGGCAGAGACTAGTACAAGATGTTCTAGAAGAACATGAACCTGAACTATCAACTAAAATACGTGCTTGGGTGCTAGATAAATATAGGAAGCCTGATGTCGACGAACATAAAACATTCGCTAAGAATTCTAAGTACGCTTGGAAGGAATTCTTTGATGAGGTTGAAAATATTAGTAAGGACGCCAAACAAGCAATAATTGTGAAAGCTGAATCAGATATGACTGATTTTATCAAAGCTTTAAAAATGGAAAACACTGCATCTCTTTGCTTTAAATATATGTTAGATAACTTTCTAACAAATACATATTAGGATCTGAAAAAATGTCTATAATAAAATATCATACACTGGAAGTATATCTTGAGGAAGTTCAACCTGAATCTCTCAGAGAAATACTGAGAGAGATTATCAATATAAGTTTGGATGTACCAAAACAGATTTTAACATTTCTTCTAGGAGAAAGTGATTATTCTGGTGTTATTAATGTGTCTGGCGATGATCAGCTAAGTCTAGATATTGCTACACAGGAATTATTTATGCAAAGAATTCCTAATAATCTTTACTCTCTCTTATTAGGTGAAGAAACAGATGAAAATAATATCATGGAAGGAACAGGTGATCTTATTATCTTAGGTGATTTTATTGATGGATCTTCCATTATTAGGACACGAAGTCCAGGAGCAATTGTTAATGTCATTGATCAAAATGGGAATACTATTGCTGCTTTGACAGTAAGTTACACATTATTCTTGCGATTTGATTTAGCGAC
>JAGLXK010000205.1 GCA_023132955.1 Candidatus Heimdallarchaeota archaeon | reverse complement strand
ACGGTAGAAGAACTGATTAAATTGCTATGGAATGATTATCATCTTTTTGAGCACTATATTAAAATCAACATGAGGTTGGAAGAGCTTGAAGATGAAGCCAAAATAGTTATTGATTCAGAAAAAAATCTTCGACCTGCAAAAATGACTATTTTAGAAGCTGGTCAGATAAAGGAAATAAATGTTTGGGATTTTTATCATAAAAAAGAACAAGCTGATATTAACAAAAAAATTATTGAAAGATATAAGAACATTAACTATCTTACTTGAAGTAATATTTAATCGAAAAATATAAAGAGGAGGGGGATTAGAAAAAACCAGTTTAGATTTAGCTAAGAAATGGGCCAGTAGTTCAGTGGATAGAATGGCTGCCTGCGGAGCAGTTGGTCGACGGTTCGAATCCGTTCTGGCCCGCCAAATCTTTTTCTAAATCTCTCTCTGAATCAACCAGTTTAAAGCTCCGAGTGCTTCTTTTCATAAAAAGGACTGTTTTGCTTTAATGGGACTTTAAGAAATGCCTCCGCATGTTTTGTCGAAGCTTGGGCTCCCCTCATTTGTGTTCTATTTTTATGAAAATTAATGTAGAAATTATCCCCCCCTTTGGAAAGCTGTGACTTATAGCATTTTATCGCTTCTTCTTTTTGATCATAATAATTACTAATATCAACTAAAATATGTGGATTTGGAATCAAGATTGTAGTTTCAGCAACATATAACTTATTTACAAGATGAGGGTTCTTATGCTGTGTTTCATGAGCTGCCCATTCAATTCCTTCCAAAACAATGTTGTAAGTTGCTCTATGATCAATGTGATAATCATTTTCTAGATGAGTTACAACGATTTCTGGTCTAAAATTGAGTAAATAATTAATGAAATCTTTTGTTATCTCTAGTTTTTCACTTTCTACATCTGGACAATCAAAGATTATGGGTTTTTGAACTCCTAGTATCTTGGTTGCGTTAAAGTATTCCTCCTTTCTCACAGAATCTGATGATAAACACAAAGTACTAACTTCATGTCCCAAAGTAGAATATTTAGCTATGGTTCCACCTGAACTCAAAGCTTCATCATCAGGGTGAGCGAAAACAAATGCTAATTTCACAACTATGATGTGTGAAACGGAATATAAAAAGAATTCCAAGAATGCTAATCATTCTTGTTCGTTTCAAGATAATTGATGGCATAAATTCCAGTTTTATATCCATCTCCCATTAGAATTGGAATATAATCCATCTCTCCTCGAACTGTTCCTGCTGCAAACAATCCTTGTAAATTTGATGAGTTATTCGCTTGAGTTTTAATGAATCCTTCTTCTGTTTCTTCAATATTCAGATCACCCAATATTGACAAATCAGGTTTATCCTTTAACTCTATAAAAACACCATTTATTGACAGTTCCTTTATCTCACTTTTTTCTTGATATTTTAACCCTTCAACAGTTTGATTTCCATAAATTTCTATACTGTCAAGATCAATATTATTTTTTATTTTAATATTCGGCGATGCATTCAATTTCCTTAAGAATCTTTTATCACAACCTAAATCGTCATTTGGGCATAGAAGTGTTATTTTTCTACAATATTTATGCAGAAATAGAGCTCCCCTTGCAACAATGTTCCCCGTGCCTATGATAGCGACTCTCCTCCCACGAAAGAGAGCACCATCACATACTGAACAGTGAGATACGCCCTTGTTAACAAATTCATCCTCTCCCTTAATTGTGTGTTTAAGCTCAGGAAGACCAGTTGAGATAATAACTGTTTTAGTTTCAATAGATTGTTGCTCAGTAACAATATTGAAACCTTTTTCACTTTTAGATATCGTTTTAACCATCTCATTTGTAATATCTAATATTGGAAAATCCTGTTTTATTTCAGAAGAGATATCCTCATGAGGGATTCCTTCCACGTGTTCAGAAGTAATCTTGTCATGGACAAATTCTATGTTAAGACTCTGCACTTGTTCAACAAGCTGTTGAATGAAATCTACACCAACTACTTTGCTTATACCAGGTATATTTTCGATTTCTCCCTTTTTAGCAGTATTTGAATCAAATGGAATACCAAATAGTTTAATCATTATATCTGGATTTTTACAATAAGCAGCAATTGCTGCAGATAAGCCAGTTAAACCTGAACCAATAATTGCCAAGTCACAAGTTTCGTTATCCATATGATTAGTGATAGTTTAAAATAAAAAAACTTTGTTGATAAGGAAACTTAAACAATAATCATGAAAATCGTACCTGTTTTAACTTTGAAAAAGCGAAAAATAAAAGATGGAAAAAGGAAAAAAGGGCTTAGTTATCTACAATAAAGTAGAATACTGACCTCATATCGTTTAAATTACTTCTTTTAATTATTAACCCTAACTCTATTAATCTTCTTAGAGCGTATCTTGCAGTTCTTGCAGGGATCGCAGAAGCTTTAATTAGTTGCTTTTGAGTTAATGGTCCCTTTTTTTCCAAAATAGAAAGAAGTTTTTTTCCCGAAACTGGTATTTCTTCATCTGCCATTTTTGTTTATCCCCTTGCTATGTAAGTAATACGGATATGTTACTCTTATAAAAGCAATCTCAGTATTTTATCCGCGATTGCTAGAGAGTTTCTAGGGAATTTATCCGCAATAGATTATTCCGTGTTTTATTTATATCCTTAGATATTTTTCTCGTAATATCGAACTAATATGTGCCGAGTAGTTTTTCTTCTGGGGAATTATAACTTAATTGCTATTTAAACACATAGCTTTTCTATGGTAATACGCTTAACTAGTTATAATTTTCGAACAAATCATAATAAAGCTTATAATGGTCAAATAGCCATATGTATTTCTTAGTGAGGTTATTGTGAGTCATAAAGTAGAAAGCTCTCCAGAAATATACCATTTAGCAAATCAGTTGCAAAGAATCAACTATCTTGGGAATGTACAAACAATACAAATAGAGTTTGAATTCATACCTGAAGATAAAAAAACAGAATTAGATGGGATGTTTGAAGACTCAACAGGAATTGGTAAATTTAAATCTGATATGATAATTCTTGAACAGATTTCTGGAAGAGACATGCTGGAAATAATCAACACTCTTCATAACGTTAGTTTAATCTTTGGAGATCTTTCTGCTATAGATGGAATAACAGCTCTAGTAGAAGTTAATTATCAGGGAGAAACATACTTCGTGGTGGTTTCATATAATCCATCAACTAATGGTTTGGAGCTAATATCAACCTCTGAAAGTAGATTATATTTCGAGCTTTTAAATTACATCAGAACAAAATGGGCTTTGTCTAAAACATTTATAAAATAAGATAAATGAACCCCATTGATCTATTCCACTAGTTTATCAGTCAATATTTTTCTAAGAAGACCGAGTTTAACCTGCATATCTTCATCTTCAAGTTTACTTTTGTTGTTTTCAATCTTTTCACTGATATTATATAGAATGTAAGAAGATACGTGAAAATCAATTGTTAAGCCCCCTGAGTAAAGATCTTGAAGAGTATAATTGGATTCCATCTTTGAAAGTGCAAAATTATATCCCTTAATGAATGCACTAATGTCCTTTTTTGTTTCATCAAATGTGCCATATTTCTGAAACTCCTTGATTAATGGTTTAGCAAAAAAAGTTCCAATATCCTCTGCTCTGTCTCTACCTGGCATAACAAATTCTGGATCTATAATGTATACTTTTATCCTTGGTGGGAACTCTTCTATAATCTCACTTACTGGTGCAGTAACTTCTGATGAAAAGAGTAGATTCCCTTGATGAAAATCTCCATGAATCAATGTTGAACCTAGTGATTTCTCTAATGAGTGAAATGAAGGAAGCATTGATTCTAATATTTCTTCTTCTAAATCTGAATCCTTTAGCGTAGATAAAAGATATAATATCAATTTTTTGTAAGGTTTAGTGACAAATTTATCAGTCTCTATTCCGTGGATAGCAGCTAGGGTTTGACCAGCTAATTGATGTTTAAAATTCTTATCAAGACTTGTTTCCCTAAAACTCTTACCCGTTATACCTTCGTAGATTATACTCCTATTGAGGTGACTCTTATAGACTATCTTAGGAATATAAATGCCCGGGAAACTTTCTGTAGCTTTTGAGATTGTTTCATAATTTTCTATTTCTTTATTGTATCTTACTTCATCAGCTGAAAACTTAACAACCAGATTGATTGATTGCTCACCAATATCGGTATTCAAGTAATATGTGACGAAATGGACTTTGGATTTTGAGGTACCTTTCTCTATTGAGTTTACTTCTTTTATAGATATCAAAGAAGGTAGCTCACCTGTTGTTTCGAAAATTTGTGATTTAAAATATGAGTCAAGACTTTCTCCTATCACTGTAAGAATAGTTTTTAATTTCTGTTTTTTTCTTACTGAATCAGGAGAGAAAGATTCCTCTTTTTCACTCAAAAAACTCACTTTCTAAATTGTATAATAGAACAAGTAGAAAACTCACTGAAAAACTTACCCCTATTACTTTTGCTTTTTTTCTATTAAATCAACAAGTTTAGCGGATTGATCATTCCAATTATTTTATCTCCATCTACAACGATTAGATGGTTAATTTTTTGTTCTTTCATTTTTAGAAGTGCTGAAGAAATAGTTTCGTGAGCACTGATTTCTATTAATGGTGTTTGCATAATATCTCTAACTTTTATTTTCTTCAATTTTTTGTCCTCAGAAATGACTTTAATGATATCTTTACTTGTTACGATACCAACCGCATTACCATTATCTCCTACTAACAAGGACCCCACGTCGAAATCTGCCATGATAGAAGCTGTTTCAAATAGATTTTTTGAAGATTTTACAAAAAGAACTCCCTTGGTCATCACACTCGAAACTGGGTCGTCAATTTCGTATGTTCTAAGTGTCATCAAGATTATCTAGACTACTAAGAAATTAAAGATTTTGTAAAGTGCAATCAAAGTTAAGACAAGCGATAAAGATAATTACCCTTCAATCATTACTGTTCTTGATGGATAAATCTGTAAGAATAGTTCATTTCAGTGATATACATTTCACTCCACGTCCCCAATTCATTAGAAGTAGTTATGATGAAGCAGTTTCTGTAATAAACAAGACTCCACACGATTTTGCGGTTTTTTCTGGTGATTTAACACAGGATGGGTTAATCGAGGAATATGAACTAGCTGATACATTACGGAAAGAAATCATTTCACCTAAGATTTACTGGATTATAGGTAACCATGATTCTAGGTCTGGAGGATTTGAAGTATGGGAAAAGAAGGTTGGACCTAGAGAATTTCGAGAATATTTTGATGATATTCTTTTCATAGGTTTGGATTCTTGTATTCCTGATCGAGATGGAGGGAGATTCGGAAGAGAAGCTCTTGACTATACAAAAAAGATACTTATGAAGTATGGAGATGCGAAGTTAAAGCTTATAGGGTTTCATCACCATATATTGCCCATTCCCAAAACAGGAAGGGAAAGATCAAACGCTGTTGATGCAGGTGATATGCTATCAGTTCTATTAGATCATAACGTTGATGCAGTTTTCACCGGTCACAGACATCATCCTAATGTCTATAAAGTAGAAGATACTATTATAATTTCAGCTGGAAGCGTTTCTAGCTACAAGACTCGTAGTGGAGGTTCAAGATCATTCAACTTTGTGGAAATAACTCCCGAAAAAGAAGTTAAAGTTAAGATAATGAAAACAAATGGAGACCCAATCAAGAATGAATTAAAGAC
>JAGLXK010000204.1 GCA_023132955.1 Candidatus Heimdallarchaeota archaeon | reverse complement strand
ATTAATTGAAAATCATCAGTTAGTTTTTCATTTATCGAAGGTTTTTCATTAATCTTGACTTCTCCAGAAGAACTTGAATGGTTTAAAGTTCCCAGCTGGTATATATTTGAAGCTTCTTGTCTTAACATAAAAGAAGAAGAACAAATCATAACAATTGTTAGCACTATTATCGAAATTGAAATTATTCTTTTTTTTCTTCCCATGTGGATGTTCTCCTTGCTTTGTTCTAATGTTCCTTCTTATTCTACACGAATAGTCCATAAATCTGGAAATATTAAGGTATGATGTTATCTTTTATATATAAATATGTTTCATAGGAATCGATTATTCCCCAAGCTACTCTATAATTGCCAGGATAATAACCAAAGTCAGTAGATTCGTCATAAGGATTCAAGGATTCGTATGCTCCTCCACTTTCTGTACCATAATTCTTGGGAGAATCACCTTCTGCATCACCAGTATATTGTAATACTTCTTGAAGTTGAGAAACGGTTAAAGGGTCATAGACTTGTTTCAGAAGTGCTGTTATACCTGCTACGAAGACAGCAGTGTTACATGTTCCATCGAATCTGTTATAGCTACCTAAAGGAGTTTCATGGATTGTCCAAGGAAGAGCAGTATAATTATCAAGTGCTGCAATATCAATTCCATAGCCATTATTGTCTTTTAATATAGTTTCATCTCCATTTTCTATTTTTAGAGTTGATTCTTTCAGGAAATATATAAAAAATTATTATTTAAGAAAAATCTACATATATACTCTTCTCTCTCTTCTATTGGTTATTCTACATTTTAAATTTAGATATTTTCTTGCATATTAGATAAATAGAACTTAAACCGAATAGGGGAATGAGAAACCAAAACATAACAAAACTACTTTCATTTTGATTATTTGTAAATATGACAGTATTTGATGGATTTGATATATATATATCTTCATCAAATACAACAGTTACTAGAGCATAGTAAGAACCCTGATGAAAGTTAGAGATGTTGAAATAACCTGTAGACCAGGTATATGCGAATCCAATAAAACCACCACAATACATAGATTCAATTCTCATAATGAAGTTCGAAGAATTATAAATGCACGCATATACCTCACTGTTATGTAGTAGAATATAATCTCTGTAATCATGTGGATAGGTTGAAATTGTGCTTTGTACAACTAATGTTTGATTTTCATCATTCAAAAACAAGTGAATGTTTTCTAACCATATTTCAAAGTATTTCTTAAAGGTATAAATATTTTCAGAGAAGTAATATTCTCCTGTTGTAACTTCTAAATCAACGAAATAAGTTCTAGGATCAAAACCATTCTCATAAGATACATCAATAATAATTTCCCATCCTTTATTACTATTATTTTGGTAGGTCATTAGATATTCTTTTGAAAATCCAATGCGATTATAGATGACTATGGTTACATTATCTTCTGCACTCGCTTGAGTTATATCTGTTTCATTTATGAAGGAAACAGTTAAATTTGCAATTGTCACATGTGTCCAATTATAGAGTATATCTGGACTGTTTATTGTTAGCAGTGACAGTTCCGAGTTAGTAATCAGTATAGTTTTTCCTTCTGATTCTTTGCTTGTCTCGAATAGAAAATCATGATTCTTCCCATGTATTTGCTTCTTAGTCACATATATCTGGAAATTATCACTAAATACTAAATTTGGTAGAAGCAAAAATAACACTACAAGAAAAACCCACAATATCTTTAACCTTTTTCTTTCCATAGACATATCCCGCTTTTTTTCTTTTTACTTTATAGATAGATGTTATTGTTAAGGAATTATGTTTTCAACAATATATACATATGTTTCATAAGCATCAATAATCCCCCAAGCTACTCTGTAATTCCCTGGGTACCAACCGAAGTAATAACTATCGTCATAAGGATCTAAAGACACATATCCTCCACCGCTTTCTTCACCATAATTTAGAGGTGAATCTCCTTCCACATCTCCAGTATCTTTCAAAGTTTGTTGTAGTTGCAGAACTGTTAGTGGGTCATACTTTTGTTTTAGGATTACGGTAATTCCTGCTACAAAAACAGCTGCGTTACAGGTACCATCAAATTTATTGTAAGCACCTAGTGGGGTTTCAAGGATAGTCCAAGATAGTGTGGTATAGTTATCAATTGCAGCTATGTCAATACCAAAGCCATTATTGTCTTTTTCTATATCAAAGATAGGTTCATCTCCAACACCAGTTTTTAACATCCAAGAATAATCTACCCAATTTCTATCATAGACACCTGTAACTCCTATCACTGATGGAAGGGCTGCAGGAAATCTCGCATCTATCTCACTATGATAGGTCCTACCTGTAGAAGCTGCAGGAGCAACAGTAATAACTTTTTGATTTCTCCCACCACTATTTGCAATATCGTCGAACCAACTTTTGAAATTATCCAAAGTGTAGGTATTGTCTCCCCAAAAACCACCATAATTCAAACGTGGTTCCAAGTCTATTTTTAGTTCTGACCAATACAGATTGATAACTTCTATATCATAGGTAATTTGAATGTTGTTTTGAGCCATCCATTTTATTGCTGCTAACGAATAAAAGTCTTGTTTATCGTGATCAATAAAGATGTATATGGCATGAGGGATTATTTGCACTAATGAGCTTAAAGCTCCAGTACCATGAGAACGACTTATTCTTCCTGCATTTTTCATCCAAATGCTTTTGGATAGCATCTCTCAGTTCTTCAAGTTTAGTTTTTCTTACACCTTTTATTTCTAAATCATCGCTGATTCCTAATATTATCATACCAGCTTTCTGATTATTTTCCATTCCAGCTAGTTGTATTGATATTTTTTTCCACAATT
>JAGLXK010000203.1 GCA_023132955.1 Candidatus Heimdallarchaeota archaeon | reverse complement strand
CCCCGAATTCTTTAGCAAGATATTTGTTACAATGTGGTTGACCTTGAAGACTGTTTTTGGGTATATAGGGGACAATTTATTGACATTGCTTTTGCTCTCTATAGTGATCTTTAGTATGATTTATGGAATCGCTTTGCTTCTTACTGCTTTTGAGCTATATTTTGATTTTCTAACAATATTTGTAGGGTTGGATTTACCTATTAGGATATTCATTGGATCAGGATTAATAGTCATGGCTTCAGTAGCTATTATTCTCCTTAGACGACGTGGTGAGCTTAAGAAACTAAAAACTGGACGTTCTAAAAAGTTAGCGGAACAAATTGAGGAGTTGTGGAAGAAATGAGTGAGAATAAAATCAATATGGAACTTAAGGAGCAAAAAACCCCTGCTCTTACAACAATGTGGATTGGATTAATTGTTGGGCTAATTGGTCTTCTGGGAACAATGGTTACTGGACTCATTGATTTGGATGAAAAATATGACTGGTTCTTTATGTTGTTTGTCGGTGTGTTAGTCGCTGGTTTCTTCATTCTGTTCTTTGCTGTGATCCTACGCCGAATAAAGAAAAAGGGAATAGACTACTTCGTTCTTGGCGCTATTACTGCATATCTAGGATTTTTTATGATGGCACTACCAACAATAATATACATAATAACATACAGAATGGAGGGTTTTGAAATTCAGGATTGGATTCTCTTTGTAATTATGGGTTTTGGTGTTCTTTTGATTATATTTGGATTTTTCATAGAAGCCTACGATCTTAATGAGAAACTTCTAGAATTATTTAGAAGGATAGGTGAATCACTAAGAAAAATGCTTCAGAGAATTAAATGGAAGTTAGTATTATCTCTCTGGAATCTTTTATCGATAGCAGGAATAACAGTTATCGTTCTTACAGCTGTTGATATAATTGAACCATTGTATTTCTATCTAATTGGAAGTGGATTGATACTGATAAATATCATATTTCACCTAAGAAGAGAAATTGCTGAAATGCTCAAAGATTTTGGAAAAATTCTACTAACAATTCTTCAATCTTGGTTGAGAGGAATAAAATACATACCTAATCTAATAGTACGATTAGCTAAATTTCTTTATGATCCTGAAAGATTCAAAAGAATGGTTAGGTGGGTTAAAGCTAAACTTAAGGCAATCTTCACTTGGATTGGCGAAGCTTTCAAATTTATCTTTGTTCGGAATTACCTTCTTCTCTTTGTTTTAGGGATAGTAATATTCTTCTTACTCTTCTATAAGGTGGATAATGTGGGCTTGGAAGTTAGTTTATCCATATCTGCTTTAGTGTGTGGGGTTGCAATAATAAAACCAATACTTG
>JAGLXK010000202.1 GCA_023132955.1 Candidatus Heimdallarchaeota archaeon | reverse complement strand
GTTTCTAATTTTAGTTAGAAATGATGTAGAAGAAAGTATTAAGTTCCTTATGGCATTTTTCTTATCATTTATACTGCTATCTCTTCCTTGGATTTTCAAACATCCCACTTATTACATTGGAGTTCTTCTCGGTCAAGGTTATTCAGGTATAACACATTTTACAATTAGTCAGGAATATATATTATTTTCAACTACTCCTTTTCATACACTGCTTTTCATAGGTGCTAACAAACTAGCATATGTGTACTATATTCTTAACAAAATTTATATTCCTTTCATAGTATTCTCTTTGATTTTTTATAGAATTGCATTAATCAAAGGAGATCATTTAATTGATAATAGAAATTCATTTTTCACCCTTAATGCAATTTATATCATAGGTATCCACATGTTCATTTCTCGTGGTGTTTACAAAAATTACTATACTTTTCTCATTCCATTTATTCTTATAGCAATAGCTGAATGGGTCACAAATATCAAAAGAAACTGGATGAGTATTGTCCTTTTGATTTCAATGCTTTTTTGGTTAATTGGGGCAAATATTCTCATTATTTGGTTGTCAAAATATATTCATACGATACTTTTAGTTTTATTTTGGATTCCACTTTTCATCACTTATAACAAGGAAATGCATTTAGCGTTGTTTCTAAGGGAAAATTATGAGAAAACAACAAAATACTTCAAGAGAATCTTGCATATAATTAAATAAAAAAGTTCTTTCTCTATTCTTAACAAATTACACATAAGATGAAATTGTAGAATTAACAAAAGATGCAGACGCCTTAGACAGAGTTCTTCATGGTAAAGACATACCAAAACACTATATTCCTCGTTATAAAGCTGCTTTGAAAGATTTGAAACTTCTTTAAAATATTTTATTACTCGTCTTCACTTGGGTCTATAGTATGTGAATCATTAGAAGGCATAGCAACAGTTTCAAAGATCAATTCTTCCGTTTCCCCACCTTTGCTAATTTTCCTATCCTTCGTTAGAATCCAGATTATGAAAAGAAATGGTGTTCCTGAATTAAACTCAATTAGACTATTAAAAACAAGGACTGATAACAAATCTTGAGCAGGTCTAATTCCTGCAGATAATAGTGAGATTTCCATTC
>JAGLXK010000201.1 GCA_023132955.1 Candidatus Heimdallarchaeota archaeon | reverse complement strand
ATAATAATAAGGTGAAAGAATGAATTTTGAATTAATTGTTTTCCTTATAGCTTCTGGTCTTGCTACTGTAATAGTTGTAGTTGCTGAATTAAGGTATTGGTTTAATGCAAAAAAAGATGAAAAAACTATGGATATGAAAAAAAATGGAAAAAGAAGAATTAGAAAAATATAATAAAATTAAGCGTCTTGGAGAGGATTTTTCACTAGCTCTCCAGGATTTCAAAGAAATTATCGCAAAAGAACAAGATCAAGTTGTTGAATTAACTCAAACTATGATTGAAGAGACTAGGTTTAGTCAATATGATTATGATCCCGAGCTGTTCAAAGAATACTTGAGAGAACCTTATGTTATCTTTCCTGTTGAAAAAGAGGTCTGGGGAGTTGCTGTACCAAAATATGTTCAAATTAGTGTTGGATTCTTTTGGTATTCTACAAACACTCATAATGTTTTCAAAGTTGATCGTATGACTAGTTACTTTGGAGAGATTCCAAAAGCATTAGCAGACAGATTAAAATTCAAGGATAGCTTACCTCTCAAAATATTTGATGGTCTGCTACTTACTGGAATTGAACATCAGGATGAAGCATGGACTAGATATCGTAAGCATCTTTCCAGAAAAGAAGGCTCTGACATCAAAATCAAGCGTGGCCATGAATTTGACTTACAAGGAAAATTGTTGAACGATGGCATTTTACCTTATTTTATTCAACCTGTTTCAAAAGAACTTTTACGTGAACCAGAAGTGGATTTCACTTTATTTGATTTTCAAAAAGAAGGTAAGCAAACTTTTCTTGAAAAAGGTTCTACTGGTTTTTATTGGGCTATGGGTTCAGGAAAAACTTTTGTCACTATGGATATAATAGCTTCAATTAAAGGACCTAAATTAGTTATAGTGCCTACTGCTACTTTGATTCACCAATGGAGAAACAGATTAAAGAAACATACTAAAGTTGAGCATGAAGTTGAAGTTGTTACTTATCAATTATTAACCCATGCGACAAGTAAAAGAGCTGAGTCAATTAAGAACAAAGAATATTCTCTTGTCGTCTTTGATGAAGCTCATTGGCTACCAGCTAATAATTACAAAAAACTAGCTCTCTTAAAAACACGTCACCGAATTGGTTTAAGTGCAACCCCCTTCAGAGAAGATAAAAACAGTTGGTTAATTATTGCTTTGACAGGATATCCTGTGGGCATGAATTGGGATGTGCTTTTTGCTATGGGGATCGTTAAGAAACCTGATATAACCCTTTATCTCGGAAGAAGTTTTCAGGATAAAAAACAGAAATTAGAAGAATTGTTAAAAATTCCTATCAAAACTGTTGTTTTCTGTGATTCTATAGATTTAGGTAAACGATTGTCTAAACAATTTGGATATCCTTTCGTACATGGTGAAACTTCTCCCAAAGAACGTATTGACATTATAGATTCTGCAAGTGTTTGTTTTGTTTCAAGAGTAGGAGATCAAGGATTAAGTTTAGATATTCCAAGAGTGATAGAAATTGATTTTCACGCAGGATCAAGAAGGCAAGAGATTCAGCGAACAGGCAGAACTATGCACAGAACTGAAAAAGGTGAGCATAATATTTTGATGACCTATAAAGAGCATGATTCATATCATAAAAGGATCGATGCTTTAGAAGGAAAAGGTCTGCGAGTTAGGAAAGTGAGTATAAATTAAAGGAGGTAAAATAATGTTAAACATATTAAAAAAACTTAAACCATTCATACTAAAAAATTTTGCGATACTTATTATGATGATTAGTATATGTTCGCAACCACACAAAATTCAAAGAATGAGTGAAGAAATTCAGTTAGAAGAAAAAGAAGTGAAAGAATAATGAAAGAAGAAAAAAAGTCTAGAAGAGAAAAATGGCTGCTTTCCCCATATAGCTTAGCTCATCATCCTT
>JAGLXK010000200.1 GCA_023132955.1 Candidatus Heimdallarchaeota archaeon | reverse complement strand
TGTTTGTCTGGTTGATTAAATATTTCTATGTTTTCAGTACATATTTCTAGAACAGTGATATAATGATCCTTATCCTCTATAGAAATAAGTTTTAAAGTTTCTATTAAAGTGTATTTTAGTAATTGAATTCCATCATCAGAAAGATTTAGAAGTTTATTAGAAATATCAAGTAATTTCGTATAATCAACAATATTTGCAAATAAACTAACAGCAATTCTCTTTTTAATTTCATCTTCAGGAAAATTTACTAAAATTTTGATTATTCGTGTTGGCTCTTGTCCCAAATACTGTTCAATCTTCCTTCCCACAATGTCTATAAGATGATTAATTTTCATTAATCTGCTTATAGAGTTTTCCGATAATTCTATATAATGAGGACCACCTGAAATTAGCAAGTTGAAAAAACAATCAATAATTGTAGAAACTAAACTTTCTTGAAGTATTTCAAGTGATCTAGGATTTTCCAACATCATTAATATGGTATCAGCAACTAATGTTTTCGATTTAACTGTTTTGAATCCTTTAAACTTATTAAAAAGCCCTGGAGCAAACAACCATTCAGTAGTCAAATTCTTTGAAAATACCTCCCTGAAGAAAGTGTCTATATATTTCAAGGACTTATCAAGGTCTTCTCTATAATAGGCTAATAAAAAGTTTGATAATGGTTGTCTATTCTGTTGGAAGAAAATATACAATTTCTTAATTAACTTGATCAAAGAGATTAGAACTTCTTCCTGTTCTTCATTGTTTTGGATTTGATTGTTGTTTATTCTCTGTATAAAGAAACTATGTCTGTTATTAACCATATTATAAATTGGAGAATATATGGATTGATTTTCTTCCATAAGAAAGCTATCGTATGTATTAAACCAGAATTTCATAAAATCGAATTTAGGCGTTTGAGGGAAACCAATTGTTTTGTTTATAAACTGAGTAATTAAACTATTTTCATCTTCCCTATATAATAATACCTTAATATATGAAATTTTTTGCTTTGTTAAATTCTGATTTGGGTCTATAACTAGAGTATTAATGAAGTGATCTAATAGCTCATTTGTAACTAATGGATTTATAATTTCAGTATCCTTTGGCAATTCTTCCAAAGTTCTTAATATCTCCTCATTCTGAATAACCAGTTCAGTGAATTCTTGTTTAATCTGGCTTAAAATCTCTTGATTTGTGGAGTATTCCAATATTATTTCAACTAATAAGTCTTCTCTTTGTTTATTTTCACTCCCGTTTTTCACATAATCTAAAACCAAATCAAGAACATTTCTATCTCCTCTAATTAAAATATTTCTAGAGAATTGAATCAGTAAATTTGGATTAATTATCTCAATAATCTGCCCTAGGTATTGAGTATCAAATATTGAGGATAATCTTCTGTAATAAACATTAAATTCATTTTGGAAATTATCATCTAATCCAATTTTCATCACAAGAGAAATGATGTTATAACCATTTTGTCTGATTAAATTTCTTTTTAGTACATCTCTATTGAATAGATATAAAACAAAATCTATAAGACTACCAAAGTTTAACTCTTTACCTAACATAACTCTTATTTCTGACCAGTTTTGGTCTAAAATTAGTCTTTCTAGATCATCAGGCAAATCTTTTAGAACATCCTTTGTCTTGATAAAGGGTTCAATATTTTCTGTGGAAAAAGCTTTGGTTTTTAAGAAGAAGAAATACTGCTCTTTTGGTAGTTTTACATCCTTGTTTATTTCTAAAGGAAAACTTTGTTCTTTACTTAAGTTGATAGTAGATATTTTTTCATCAATTCTTCTCAATAAACGATTATCTATAATTATCTGATCATAAAGGTCGGGCCATTCTTCCTTAATAATTAGTATTTTTGCTAAAAATTCAACATTATTTAAAACTTCTTCAGAATGTAAATGACCTAATTCTTTTGCATTTTTAAGAACTTTCCATTCTGTTAAAAGATTGTTTAAGAACTGAATTATCCTTCTAGGATTTCTTGAAAATTCTTGTGCTATAATACTTAAGGTATCATTAGAAATATCAAGATTATATTTCCTTTTAAGTTCAAGTGCATAATCATACAATTCAAAATCTGTTAGATTTTTAATTTTTATTGCAGAATTGAAAAATTTCCTTAGAAACTCATCACCATCAATCCTATTAGTGTGAGATTTCTGTTTTTCTTCATCCATTTGAAGAAATCTCTTGATAGCTAAATCATCTACAGGCAAAACGAAAATACAATTTTCCTTCTCAAGAAAATTCTTAATATTTAACATTAATTTAATCGCTGTTTCTTTTTGGCATCTATCTAAATTATCAACAATTATAACAATTTTATTGTATTTTTTCTGCCTTTTATTTTGGATTATCCATTCTTTTGAGCTTCGTTTATCTAACGTTACTTCTTCAATAATTTCAGAGAAAATCTTTTCAAACTGCTCTGGGGAGAATATCTTGGAATGAATAATCGTAGTTTTGTTTACAACTATTGCATTCGAAAGGAAGAAAGTTAGAGCTGCAGTAAGAAAACCGAAAACTGTAATTAGAGTTTTGATGTCTTTTTCTGCATTTGTAAACCAAAAAGCAGTTATAAAAATTAGTATGAATGCTATAGGAATCAAATATAAATACCAGTATTCTTTCAAATTAGGTTTCAAATCTTTTTCTTGAACTTCGTCTTTATAGAAAACCTTGTTAAAATCTCTTTTAGTCTTTAATTTCAGTTTATCAGTTAATTCAAGAATGAACGTTCTCCTAAAAGAATCATGTGAATATTTCCAAGCATCATATTTGATAACTAAAGTTTCATTAGTGCCTTCTGATTCAATCTTTTTCTGATAAGTATTTACTATTGATGATTTTCCAGTACCCCATCCTCCAAACAAACCAATAGTAAAAGGTGTCTCACACTCCTCAACTACATCTGATAATGTATTTACATAAGACATTGTCCCAAGAAGATCCTCTTCTTCTAACAAGTTAATTTCTTTGTCTGGTATATATCTCACTCAATCACTCCCCTCATTTCGTTCTATAATATATTCTAAATTGGTTTATTACAAATAAAAGGGTTTTCAGCTTTTTATATGTTTGGAATAACAATTGAGTTTAAATTACTAGTTAATTCGGTAATCCATGGTTCGATACTTCAGATATGAGTATGAAAACGGAAAATACAAACAGATTTTTGAAAGAATTGAACCAATAATCAAGAATGCTATAAGTCATCATACATTTGAATATTATGAATTTGAGGATACAATTACATTTCTAGATGAAGAAAAAAATGAAAACTTAAAGATAAGATTTGTTGAATTTGTTTTGAAATTCGTAAGTGATATTCAATTGATGTGTTTTTTATCAACAGTTCAAGTTTCTATAATTTTTATGATTGAAAAAAAAGAATGAAACTAAAAATTCTTGATTAATAGCTCTTTAACTCCCTTTCTTCCTTCAGGTTTGCTATTAATATATCTCTTAGCCCAAATTTCTATTTGTTGAAATCCTTGATACAATTCTTGAACTTTCTTAGTGTGGGAATTGCTTAAAAGAACTTTGCAGCTTTTATCTGAGAGTTTTCTAAAGGTTTCAGCTAATCTTATTTGATCTTCAAGATTAAAACCTTGACTAGTATAAGAAGTGAAATCTGCTGTTTCTGTTAACGGATAATAAGGGGGATCAAAATAAACTAGATCATTTTTTTTACATTTTTTAACAGTTTCTTCAAAATCACAGATTAGTATTTCAACATCTTTAAGTGCTTTAGAAACTAATCTAAGATTCTCTTCTTCAATAATTGTTACATTAGGCGAGTATTTACCAAATGGGACATTGAATTTACCTTTTTTGTTTACTCTATAAAGACCATTGTAGCAGGTGTGATTCAAATAAATCAAACGAGCTGCTCTTTTAATCTTATCTTCTGGTTCCCATGCTCTAACTTCATAGAATCTACCTTTATCATTGATATAGTTACCATTTTTTAATTCTTGGATAAGCACTTCAACATTGTCTCTGATTACTTCATACATGTGCATTAGTTCAGCGTTGGTGTCAGCAACAACTGATTTTGAAAGCTTTCCTAGTTTGTAGAGGTGGAAAAATATAGCTCCTCCTCCGAAGAAAGGTTCATAATAGGCACCGAATTTCTCTGAAAGATGCTCTTCATATTGAGCAATTAATCCTCTTTTTCCTCCAGCCCATTTAACAACAGGTTTAATTTCTTTTATAGAATCATTAACAGCTACTTCAGGGAAATCAGTAAATGAAGTCTGTTTATTTGATCCCATAGATCTCTCACCTAGCTTATACTTAAATAAGGAATTCAAAATATAAACTCGTTGGTTTTTAATATTACAGAAAATCTGTAAATTTTTTGATTTTTTCTGTTCTTAGCTTAAGATAATCCTTTGTAGTCTCAAAAGTACCTATCTTCTTTTCCAACCAGCTAAACCAGCTTCTAAGTGTTTTTATTCTTCTTCTTGCTGTATTTTCTGAAAGACCAGTATTTTCAATAACAAATGGTATTAGTTCTTCAAAGGTAATACGTTGTTCTTTCTTAGACATTATTAAAGAAACTATTTTCTTCACAATTGGTACAGAAAGAAGCTGTTGTTGAATCAGCTCACTTTGTTTTTCTTCTGGCACTTTAAGAAGTTCTAGACCTTTTTCAGTAAGACTATACCTGTTTTCCTTATCTAAATGTACTAGCTGTAAAATTTCTGCTGCCTGTCTATAATAGCTACTCTGTCTTACAGTAAAATCAAGTTTTTCTGAAATTTGCTTAGAATCATTAAATCCTTTTGAAACTTCTTGAACAAGTTTTATCACTTTATTCATATCATCAGCTTGGGGGATCATCCTATTTGAAAGATCTCTAGCTTTTTCAAGCTCAAGTTGTTTAATCTTGTAGATTTTGTATTTTTCTAGTTCAATAGAATGATAATCCATTTCATCTTTGAAATCATATTGACATAAATGATACGTGTTATGTGTTTCATCATGCCAGAAAAAGATATTTATGATGGTTTTATCTTGAATGTGAGTACTCCAGAAACGAAAGGGATAGTAGAGTTGTCTTATGTTGAAAGATTCAGGTTTAGAACCTTTTGCTTCAATAAGAACAATAACGTCTTTTCCCTCAAAACCAGCGTCAACTTCTACTTGAACGCTCTCAATGTCTAATTCTGCATTGCTAAATCTCATCCTAAACTTTGGAGAATATTTCCTTCCTCTTATTGTTAGGAATAAAGGACTTGATTGAACAAATTCTTCTATCAAACCCGAATTTATAGCTATGTCAAGGTATAAGCTTTCACTAGTTCCATGTACTGATGTTAATAGATCAAATTTTAATTTTGATATGAATTCTTCCGGATCCACTTTAGGTAGTGGTTCAATGAAATGAAAACCATTACCTTCAATAATTTGATAGAATCGATTCTTTATTGGGAGAATAAAGAGGTTCTTCTTTTTTAATACACTAGGATATTTTTCATATTCATCGAATTTGCAAAGAATTCTAGGTTCTTCTCTTGTAATATCTTTAATCTCTTTAGAAGTTAATACCAGATTTTTTAAAGACAACCCATTTTTTTCAAGGTGGTTTATTATCAAATCCCAACCCTTTTCTTTGATTGTATCTCTTTTTTTGGACATTTTCAACACTTAGGAATCAAATAATCCATAATAGAGATGATATAAAAATACTTTCGCATAAGTATTCTAAAAGAATAAACTTAAACTACAAAATACCGTTGCTTTTTGTGCTATATTTGAATTTGGAGATGTTTTCCTCATCTTTTGGTTTTCTAAACACATATAGATGTTCATGCATAATCAAATGGAAATTATATTTCATGCTTTGTTTCCTCCACTGAAGAGTACTTGCACAATTCCATTGGTGTTTAATGATGTCTTCTCGTAAGATGAAACCTGTATCTAGGAAAGTTTTCAGAATATAAGCAGAAAGAGGAATGTAATGTCTATGTTTTCTAGTGTCCCCAATTAGTATTGCTAGAAATTTATCTCCTTTGAGAACTCTATAACATTCATGAGCTATTTTCTTCATCTCGTCAGTAAAATATCTAACACTTCCAATTGATGAGAGATCTTGAGGATTATTCTCTGAATATCTTATTATATTTAGATAGGGTGGGTGAGTACAGATTAAATCTATAGAATTATCATCAATTTTATCTAGTTTTCTAGCGTCACCCAAGTATAA